>CAISUK010000541.1 GCA_903888645.1 uncultured Pseudomonadota bacterium
CTACGCCCTCGCGCTCGGCTGGCCGGAGAGCGGCAAGCTCGTCGTCAAGACGCTCGCGACCGCCGCCGGGAAGATTTCCGACGTCGCGCTGCTCGGCTCCACCGCCAAGCTGGACTGGCAGCAGACCGCCGAGGGCCTCGTCGTGACGCTGCCCGCGACGAAGATTTCCGAGTTCATGCGCGACCGGGCCTACCTCGCCTCGGTCGAACTGGCCAAGGAGCGCGGCGCCTTCCCGCTGTTCAATGCCGACATGTATCTCTCCGGCGGCAACTTCGCCTCGCGCCTGCCGGCCGAGGTCAAGGAGCAAATCCGCAAGCACGGCATCCGCAATTCGCATCTGCTGTCGATCGCGCCGACCGGCACCATTTCGCTGGCCTTCGCCGACAACGCCAGCAACGGCATCGAACCGCCGTTCTCATGGACCTACACGCGCAAAAAGCGCATGGCCGACGGCACCTTCAAGCAATACGCAGTCGAGGACTACGCTTGGCGGCTATTCAAACATTGCGGCGGCGACACCAGCAAGCTGCCCGAATATTTCATCACCGCCCTGGAAATTTCTGCCCAGGCGCACAAGGACATGGTTGCCGCCGTCGCCCCATGCATCGACACGGCGATATCCAAAACAGTTAACGTGCCGGCCGACTACCCCTATTCCGAATTCGAGCATCTTTATATGGATGCCTGGAAAGCCGGCCTCAAGGGTCTGGCGACCTACCGCCCGAACAGCGTGCTCGGTTCGGTGCTGTCGGTCGATCCACCAGCCGGCCAGACACAAACCCACGCGCAGGCACAGAAGCAGCCACAGGATGTCGTCATCAACGACGCCAACCGCCGGCTGGTCATCAATACGCTGCCCGAACCGGTGCTGGCCTCGCTGCGCTGGCCGAGCCGGCCGCGCCTGACCGACGGCAACTCGGCGTGGACCTACATGATCGTCACGCCACACGGCGAGTTCGCGATATTTGTCGGACATATCGAGAATGGCGGTACCTTCCCCTTCGAAGTCTGGGTCAATGGCTCGGAACAGCCGCGCGGCCTCGGCGCCGTGGCCAAGACCTTGTCGATGGACATGCGCGCCAACGACCGCGCCTGGCTCAAGCTCAAACTGGATGCGCTGGCCCGCACCATCGGCGACGAACCTTTCGAGATGGCCTTTCCGCCGAGCGGCGAACACAAGCTGATGCCGGGTGTCGTCTCCGCCGTCGCCCAGGTGATCCGCTACCGCTGCGAAAAACTTGGCGCCCTCGAAGGCGAAGGCCCGACGCCGGTGATCGACACCATGTTCTCGCGCGACGAACCGCGCACCGGCACCGACGGCACGCTGTCATGGACGGTCGACATCGCCAATCCGGCATCCGGTGAGGATTTCGTGCTCGGCCTCAAGGAAATAACCCTGCCCGACGGCGTTACCCGGCCCTATTCCGTATGGCTGTCCGGCAACTATCCGCGCGCCCTCGACGGCTTGACCAAGCTGCTCTCACTCGACATGCGCGTCATGGACCCGGCCTGGATCGGCATGAAGCTGCGCAAGCTGCTCAACTACCCGGAACCGCTCGGCGACTTCATGGCCTTCGTTCCCGGCACCCGCCGCCAGCAGAACTGGCCGTCGACGGTGGCCTACATTGCCCGGCTGATCATGCACCGCTACGCCATGCTCGGCATCCTCGACGAGAACGGCTACCCGACCCGCGAGATGGGCATCCTCGAAGCCCCCCGCGAAAAGGGCGCCGCCCGCGTCATGCAAGGTGCATTGTGCGCCGAGTGCGGCAACTTCACGGTCATACGCAAGGACGGCTGCGATTTCTGCAGCGCCTGCGGCGCGGTGGGGAGTTGCGGGTGAGTGCCGACCTGCTGTGTCTGTGCAATGCCACTACAGGGCTCAGAGTCCTTCGACCGATCGTTCCAGCACCACCGCATTTTCCAGACAAATCGCACGGAACGACTCGCCGATACGAGTATCGCTAGCGCAGCGCTGCCAATAGACGATGGCGGCTTGAGCCGCCAGGCGCCAGTCGGCGGCTTCGCCTGGTAGCGGCAACGCAGGAACGAATGTTTGTGGCGGCACCTCGCCGGCGCGCAGCGGGGCATAAAGCATCGGCAACATGTCGTACGCCGGAGCGACCGTCAGGCCCGGCTGGAACGAGAGATTGCCTTCGTGCATATCGGTGTTGGCGATCAGCTTGCCGAACCACCACAGCCGCCTGACCTGGGTCACGGATTCTGTGGAGAGCCAACGCTCTCGATGAAGTGCCTCAGCCACTACTGGCCAAGGGGCACCGCCCTTGCCCAGTAAAGCGCCGTTGATACTTGCGAGCGAACAGAGCGGCACCCGGCCATGTGCGCCAGTGCGGTCGAAGCGCACCACTTCCAGGAAGGTTCGGCCCGCATGATGATGGATGGTGCTGGTCGCCGCCGGAATGCCGAGTTCGGCCGGCAAGGTCGCCAATGCCAGGTGTTCACAAACCAGCAGGTCTGACCAGCGACGGACAGCCGCCGAGTCATCAGCACCCGAGAACTTGACGATGACAGACACGGGTGATCCGTTAATCTCCCGCGTGGCAGTGAACTTTGGAAACTCACCGGCCGCCGATGATCCTGCCACAGCTTGCGCCAAGGCTAACTGTGCTTGCTCCGGATAGGTCGTGGCGAGTAGATCGGTTCGAACAAGCCTGGATTCCCAGTCACGTCGAGCATCGAGATGGCGCTGATAGGCACGATCACCCAGAATCAGATCACCACTCTGGTCATGACCGTAGGTGGCCAGCACATGGAGCACATCATCGTCCGACCAGTCGGTGATGTTCTCCGCAACCTCCAGCATCTGCCAATGCAGGTGGGCGAAATTGCGCCCCAGGAATCCTTGGGGTCGCATATCGAGCAACGGGTACGGCAAGCCATCGAACCAGCCGTCGCTCATTGTTCCGCCGTCAAGCGGCCAAGCCGGTGGCTCGGCAAACGACAAAGCGCTACCCTCCGGATACGTCAGGTCCAGGTGGCCGGCAACATGGCCAACGCCTTCGGCATCGATCCGATATAGAGCCAACGACTCGCTTCGTCCGCGCAGGGAACGTCGAAGCGCATAGCGGATGCGCTTGGAGCCTCCACGGCGGATAACCTCATGGTCGATCTGCGTGATGAGCCGAGCCAGCGTAGAACGGTTGATCCCATTGAATTGACGACAGAGGTCCGAGCCACTCACTCGGGGGGCCTTCATCAGGGCTTCACGGAGGGCATTGATAGTCACCTTCATGGCGATAGTCTAGCTTAAATGCAACGAATATCGCAACGAACCATATATTTACACATATTTAATATCAAAAAGATGCGTACCAACAATGAAGCCATGATGCAACAAATGCAAGTCAAAACACCCAAGCTTGGATTCGGCTTGGATGGAGAGATTCCGCTGAGGACCAGCCGAGGTTTATGCGTGGCGACACAGTCACACCGTCCAAGCCAGACATTCATTTCATTGAGCTTAAAGTCCAGGTTGGACAGGCAGGAAAATATTCTGTAGTGAATTGATTTTATTGGGATGTCTGTCCAAGCAATTCCAGCAATCTACATGAAAGTTGTGGGTACCCCCCATAGTTTGCAATTTACCGGCAGGAAGACCGGAAGTTTGCTCAGAGATGCCAGCATCGCACCACCTAAGCGGCAAGGATCTGCTCGATGGACTGATCGATGTCGACGGCGCCGAGGAGATCGCGGCCGTGGCCGTGTCCTGGGATGACGATGTCCGGCGCGATCTCTAGCAAGGGTACCAGCACGAAGGCGCGCAAATGCATGCGCGGATGCGGCAGGGTCAGGCGCGGGTCTTCCTGAATCGTATCGCCATGGAGCAGCAGGTCGAGATCAAGGGTTCGCGCTGCGTTGGGAATGCTGCGGCGACGGCCGAAGCGAATTTCGATGGCGAACAGTTCATCAAGCAGGGAGAATGGCGAAAGAGCAGTTTCCAAAATGACAACGGCATTGATGAAATAGGGTTGGTTCAGCAGGCCGACCGGGGCGGTGCGATACAGCGAGGAACTCGCCGCCAAGCTGGACCTGGGCAAGTTAGCCAGTGATGCGAGCGCCGCATTGACGGTGGCGACCGGATCGCCGAGGTTTGCACCCAGAGCGACATAGGCGCGGCTCAAGACGGTGTCTCCGCGGCGTCCTCCGGAGCCTTCTTGACGCGTCGGCGTGGTCGACGCTTCTTCGGGCCGGTGTCGGGAACCAGCATTTCCTCGCGGGTAATATGGTCGGCATGCTGGAAATCGCGCCACCAGTGCGCCAGTTCGAGCGGCACTTCACCGCTTTCGGCGCGCAACAGGAGGAAGTCGTAGCCAGCGCGAAAGCGCGGTTGTTCGAGCAGGCGCAGTGGGGTTTTGCCGGAACGCTTGTCGAAGCGCGGCTGCAGCGCCCAGATATCCTTGATGTCGCCGCTGATGCGTCGGGTGATGGCCAGTTTCTCCGATTGCTGATCAAGCACCGCATCCATCGCCGTAAACAATGCCGGGATGCTCGGTTCCTTGGCCGCCTTGCGCTTGTCCCAGTCGCCGAGCACCTCGTGCCAGAGCAGCGTAGCGAACAGGAAACTTGGCGACACGGTCTTGCCTTCGCGTACCCGGTCGTCGGTATTGGTCAGCGCCAGCATGACGAATTTTTCGCCCAACGGCTGTTCGAGAATCACGTCGAGCAGCGGCAGCAAGCCGTGGTGCAAGCCGTCGTCGCGCAGCCGCTTGACGCATTCGACGGCATGGCCGGAAGTCAGCAGCTTGAGCATCTCGTCGAACACCCGCGCCGCCGGTACGTTCTCCATCAGCGAGGCCATCTCGCGGATCGGCTCGCGCAGTGCGGGATCGAGCGACAGCCCAAGCTTGGCCGAGAGGCGCACGGCACGGAGCATGCGCATCGGATCCTCGCGATAACGGGTGCGCGGTTCGCCGATCATGCGCAGGGTTTTTTGCTTGAGGTCGGCAACGCCATGGTGATAATCGAGCACGGTCTCGCTCGATGGGTCGTAGTACAGCGCATTGACGGTGAAATCGCGTCTGGCGGCATCTGCCATCTGAGTGCCCCAGACGTTGTCGCGCAGCACGCGGCCGTGCTCGTCTTTTTGCGTATCGGCATCGTGGGCGGCACGGAAAGTCGATACCTCGAGCGTTTCCGAACCTTGCATGACATGGACGATCTGAAAGCGTCGGCCGATGATGCGCGAGCGGCGGAACAGGTTGCGCACCTGATCCGGCGTGGCGTTGGTGGCGACATCGAAATCCTTGGGCTCAATGCCGGCGATGAGGTCGCGCACCGCACCGCCGACCACGTAGGCCTTGAACCCGGCTTCCTGCAAGACCTCGCAAGTGCGTCGCGAACCTGCGGAAATGGACGTACGACGAATGCCGTGCTGGCTGACGGGGATCGTCGCCGGGGCGCGCCGCGATGGTGTTTCGAGACGCAGGACATTGTCGATGGCACGGCGGAGCAGCTTGCGGATCATCCGGAGGAGCCGGCAGGTATTTCAGGAAAGGCGCTAATGATACCGGAGTTCAATGTCTTGATAGCCTTGTCTACGACCTGTGTAATATGATCGCGTGTTGGATCAATCTGATTTATTTGTGCTAGGGAGACAGCAAATGGAGACAGGCAGAAGGCGGGCGTTGATGGGTTTTTTAGGAACCATCTGCGTGCTTGCCGCGACTTCTCTGCAGGCGGATAGCGGACAATCGGCGCAACCTCAAAGTGCCTTCAAACTTGGCATTGCGCCGCATACCAGCGCCAGGGTGATTCTCGAGATGTATCAGCCACTGCGGATATCCCTGGAAAAGTCCCTCGGCTTGCCGGTCGAGGTGTTGACGGCGCCGGACTTCACAGAATTTGCCAAACGCATGGTCGACCAGGAATATGACATCGCCGTGACTACCGGCCATCAGGCGCGGCTGGCGCAGACCGACGCTGGCTATGCGCCCCTGCTGACTTATCAGGCCGACTTTCGCGCGGTCGCCCTGGTTGCCGGCAAGGGACCGATCCGTACTGCGAAGGATCTTCAGGGAAAGCCGGTTCTTGGTCTCTCGCCATCGTCGCTAGTGACCCTTTGGGGGCAGCGCTGGATGAAGCAGAACGGGCTCGGCAGCACGCCTATCCGTTATGTCAGCGCCTCTGACAGCGTCGCCCAACTCGTCCTCAGCGGCGAAGCCAGTGCGGCATTTACTTCGCTGGCCAATTACCAGAAACTGTCAGGCGACATGCAGACGCAATTGCGTTTCCTGACCATCAGCGAGCCGATGGCCGGGCGTGTTTACGTCCTCAACAAGCGGCGCGCAGCGATCCGCGAGAAGGTTGATGCGGCCCTTTGGGCGTTCGCCGATTCGGCTGAAGGCCGCAGCTATTTCGAGAAGAACAAGCTTGACGGCTATCGCAAACTGCGGCCGAAGGAACTCGAAGCCATGGACCCGTTTGCCGCCGACGTGAGGCAGGTGCTGAAGCAGGGCGGCAAATAGTATGGCAGTTCGCCTGGCGCTCTGGCGGTCAGTCCGGGGGCGCCTGTTACTTGCCGCCGTGTTGGTGGAGGCAGTGATGTTGACGCTGCTCGTGACCAACAGCCTGCGGCTCCTGCGCGACTACATGGCGGAGCAGGTGGAGCGTCAAGCGGCGCAAATCGGTCCGGTACTCATTGCGGCCTTGGTCGCGCCGCTGGCGCAGCGGGACTATGCGACCGTACAGGCGGTTCTCGACGAGAGCCGGGCCGAGCACGGCATCGACTATCTGGTCGTCGTCGATGCCGGCGGCAAGACGGCCGCTTCGAGCGGCTGGGGTCGCGACACACAGCTGCCCGAGGCCGATGCGCGTTTCGAATTGATCGGACAGGATGGCTTGGCGCGCTATGACGTGGTCCGCCCCGTCACGCTGGCCGGACAGAAGCTCGGTACCCTGCATTTTGGACTTGACCTGGCGCAGATTGTCGCCGCCCGACGCGCTTTGCTGACGCAGGGCGTCGTCATCGCGGTCGGCGAGTTGATGATGTCGATCGGTCTGCTGACCTTGCTCGGCTATTGGCTGACGCGGCATTTGGCGGCCTTGACGCGCGCCAGCGAAGCCGTGGCCGCGGGAAATCTGACCCCCGCGCCGGTGGCCGAGGGCGATGACGACATCGGTCGCCTGGGCGCAGCATTCAATGCCATGTCGCGGGCCGTGAGCGAACGCATTGGCGATCTGACCGATGCACGCGATGCACAGAGCAAACTCATCGCCGCAGTCGAACAGGAACATGCGCGCATGCTGTCGTTGCTGGCCGCCATGGACATCGGCGTGCTGCTGGTCGATCCGGCGCAACTGGTTGTCTATGAGAATCCGGCTTATCGGCGCATCTGGCGCATTGCCGGCGATGCCACGGTGGTTGGCCGCAGCTGGGCCGAGGTTTTTGCGGCGGCCGGCGTTGGCGTGCGCAATGCCGAACCCTGGCGGCAATCGCTGGCAGCGGCCAACGAACAATTCGAAATGATGCTTGATGACGAGCGCATTGTCAGCCAGCGCTTTCATGCTGTCAATGATCTTGCCGGGCAGCCGCTCGGGCGCCTGTGGTTGTTCGAGGATGTCACCGAAGACCGGCGCCTCGCCCAACAACTGCTCGCTGCCAAGGAGGCGGCTGAGGCAGGGCAACGCGCCAAGGCCATGTTCCTCGCCACCATGAGTCACGAGATCCGCACGCCGATGAATGGCATCATCGGCATGACCGATCTTGCGCTCATGACCGAACTCAACGACGAGCAGAGCGAATATCTGCGCTGGGTAAAGTCCTCCGCAGAAAGCCTGCTGACGGTGCTCAACGATGTCCTCGATTTTTCAAAGATCGACGCCGGTCGTCTCGAAATGGAACTGGTTCCGTTTGCGCCGCAGGATTTGCTCGACGAAATAACCGGCATCTATTCGAGCATCGCCGCGCAGAAAGGCCTCGTTCTGGATTGGCGGGTGACAGGAAACCTGCCGCAGCGCCTTGTCGGTGACCCGGCGCGACTTCGCCAGGTACTCACCAATCTGGTTTCGAATGCGCTGAAATTTACTGAGCACGGTAGCGTCAGTATTAGCGTAAATGCGGAGGGCATACCCACCAATGGCCGTCAGTGGATCGGTTTCGCGGTGACTGACACGGGTATCGGCATTGCGCAAGACAAGCTCGACCACATCTTTTCACCGTTTTCCCAGGCCGACAGTTCAACCACGCGGCGCTTTGGCGGAACCGGATTGGGGCTGGCCATTGCGGCGCGACTGGTTCAACTCATGGGCAGCCAGTTAGCCGTCGACAGCGAACCCGGGCGCGGCAGTACTTTCCATTTTGGCGTGATCTTCAGTATCGTTGAGGCCAACCCGAACCCGGTTGCCACGCCGCTGCCGGTAGCGGCAGCGATTGCTGAAGCGCGGCCGGTTGGGCGGATCCTGCTGGTTGAGGACACGCCCGTCAATCAGCGCCTCGGCCAGGCATTGCTGGGCAAGCGCGGCTACCAGGTCAGCCTGGCTGCCGATGGATTGGAGGCGCTGGCGGCGTTCGATCGCGAGCGCTTCGACCTGATCCTTATGGATATGCAGATGCCGAACATGGACGGGCTGGAGGCGACCCGACGTATCCGCGCAAGGGAAGTAGCAGGTGAACGGCGTATCCCCATCATTGCGCTCACGGCAAACGCCATGCAGAGCGATCGCGATCTCTGCCAAGCTGCTGGCATGGACGATTTTGTCGCCAAACCATTTCGCGCCGACGAAATGTTCGCGGTCATTGAAAAATATTTGACCGCGGCTGGCTGAGCTTCAGCGTAGCGAGATGACCGGCCAGTCATGGGCCTGGGCGTGTCGCAGCAGCGTTTCGTCGGGATCCACCGCGACCGGATTTGTGACCAGGCCGAGTAGCGGCAGGTCGTTGAGCGAATCGCTGTAGAAATAGCTGCGGCTGAAGCGCCCCCACCAGAAACCGATTTGTTCGAGCCAGGCGTCGACGCGTTCGATCTTGCCTTCCCTGAACGCAGGCGTGCCGCGCGGCTTGCCGGTGAAGGCGCCGCCTTCCTGAGCCGGTATGGTGGCGACCAAATGGGCGATACCGAATTCGCGGGCGATCGGACCGGTAACGAAGCTGTTGGTGGCGGTCACGATGGCCACCACGGCATTGCTTTCGAGGTGTTTCCTGACCAGCGCCCGAGCCTTGTCGCCGATCGCCGGGAGAATTCGCGTCGTCATGAATTCGTCATGCCAGGCGTCCAGCTCCTGGCGTGCATGGCGCGCCAACGGTTGCAGCTGAAAGTCGAGAAAGGCGTGGATGTCGAGTGTGCCGGCCTTGTATTGTGCATAGAACTCATGGTTTCTTGCTTCGTGCACTTCGGCATCGAGGACTCCTTTGCCGATCAGAAATTGCGCCCATTCGAAATCCGAATCGCCGGAGAGCAGGGTATTGTCTAGGTCAAAAAGTACGAGATCCATGGAGTTAGTCATTGGTCGTCAAGGGGGAGGGGATTTTGCAGAATCTCGCGCAGCAGTGGCAAGGTTGCCGGCCGATGTTGTTCGAGCGACGCCTGGTCGAGGGCTTCGAGCACCGCCATCAAGGAAGGCAAGTCGCGGCGGCCGTGGCGCAGCAAGTAGTTGACCAAGCCGTCATCGACACGCATGCCGCGCATGATGGCATGCCTTTGCAGCGCTGCCGACTTCTCCTCGTCGGAAAGCGGCTGCACCTGATAGATCAGGGCTTGGCCGATGCGGGTGCGCAGGTCCTCGCGCAGGCCGAGATGCAGCGGCGGTTGCGCACCGGATAGCAAGATTGCCAATCCCGCCAGACGGGCCGCATTGAAGACGCGGAATAGTGCGATCTGGGCGAGTTCGCCAAGTTCTTCCACATCGTCGATGATGAGCAGACTGCCGGTTGCAAGCACCAGATCGTTGCCGACGCTGCTGCCCGCCAGCAGGTTGTACGGGCGCTTGCCTTCGGCCAGTCCAGCGATCGCGTTGAGCAGATGACTGCGTCCGCTACCGGCCGGTCCCCACAAGTAAACGCTGTCGAACGTGCTGGCAACAGCCAGGCCGCGCAGCCGCGTCACCAACTCCTGATTATTCCTGCCGGAGACGAAATTATCCAGCGTCGGTATTTGCTCTAGCGTCAGGTCAAGGAGCAGTTGACGGGATTCGCCCGGCCTCATGACGCACCCCGGTAGAAATTGCTGGCGAGATAAAGAGTGCGCACCTCGCGCAAGCCGACCAGCAGCGCGGCCGAAGCCGGTAATGCCAAAAGGATACCGGCAAAGCCGAACAATTGGCCAAAGGCCAGCAGTGCGAAGATCACCGCCAGCGGATGCAGACCGATGCGCTCGCCGACCAGGTACGGTGTCAGGATGAAACCTTCGAGCAATTGGCCGAAGCCGTAAATGGCCAGCACCCAGATGACAGGCTCGAAGCCAGCAAATTTCATGACAGCGACGAGCAACGCCAGAACCAACCCGCAGGCATAACCGAGATAAGGCACGAAGACGAGCAATCCAGTGAGCAGCCCAACCGGCAAGGCGAAATCGATGTCGGCCAGCCACAGGGCGAGGCTGTAATACAGGGCGAGCAGCAACATCACGGAAATTTGTCCGCGGAGGAATTCGGCCAGCACCTTGTCGATTTCGCCGAGCAGCGTAAAGGTCTTCTTCTGCCAACGCTGTGGCACCACTCGGCCAAGTCGGCCGAGAAGCTGTGTCCAGTCGCGCAGCAGGTAAAACATGACGACGGGCGCCAGCAGCAGATTGGCCAGCAGGCCGAATAAGGCGACACCGCCGATTTTCAGCGATTCGAACAAGCGCGCCGCGATGGTCTGGGCGCTATCCCAGTTGTCGGTCAGCAGGCGGCGGAAAAAATCGCTGTTCAGTTTCAATGAAATGCCAAGATGCTGCTTCAACCACGGCGCGGCGCGTTCGTTGAACAGAGCTATGGCATCGGGCAGGCGGCCAGCCAGCAGCGCCGATTCATCGCGAATCAGTGGCACCAGAATCAATATCAGCAGAACCAGAATGCCCAGCAGCATAGCCATGACAATGGCGACACCCGCCACCCGCGGCAGGCCGTGCCGCTCCAGGCGTTCGACCAGCGGATCGCAGATGTAGGCAAGGATGCCAGCCAGCAGAAAGGGCGCGAGTATCGGGCTGAGCAGGTAAAGCAAGCACAGAATGGCCAGGCCAAGGCCAAACCATACGGCTGCCTGAAGGCGATCCGTGAGCATTTCCGAGTAAAATCCGACGCTGAATTGACGGCGCCGAAGCGCCGCGAATCCGACACTCTAGCCGCGCACAGCAAGGAACTCAACTTGAATACCGATCCGAACCCGAAGGGTGCCGCGCTGACCTACCGCGATGCCGGTGTCGACATTGATGCCGGCGATGCGCTGGTCGAGCGGATCAAGCCGTTTGCCAAACGCACCATGCGTCCGGAAGTGTTGGCGGGAATTGGCGGCTTCGGCGCACTGTTCGAACTATCCAGGAAGTATCGCGAACCGGTCCTTGTTTCCGGTACCGATGGTGTCGGCACCAAGCTCAAGTTGGCCTTTCAATTGAACAGGCATGACACGGTCGGCCAGGATCTGGTAGCCATGAGTGTCAATGACATTCTTGTGCAGGGCGCCGAGCCGCTGTTCTTTCTCGACTACTTCGCCTGCGGGCGGCTCGATGTCGATACTGCCGCCAGCGTCATCCAGGGCATCGCCCGCGGCTGCGAACTGGCTGGCTGCGCACTGATCGGCGGCGAAACCGCAGAAATGCCGAGCATGTATCCCGATGGCGAATACGATCTGGCCGGCTTTGCCGTCGGCGCCGTCGAGAAGTCAAAAATCATCACCGGCAGCGATATCAAGCCGGGCGACGCCGTGCTTGGACTGGCTTCGTCCGGCGCACATTCCAATGGCTATTCGCTGATCCGCCGCATCATCGAGCGCGCCCGTCCGGACATGACAGCGGACTTCCACGGCCGCCCGTTCGGCGATGTCGTCATGGCGCCGACGCGCATCTACGTCAAGCCCTTGCTGGCGCTGATGGAGGAATTGCCGGTGAAGGGAATGGCGCACATCACCGGCGGCGGACTGGTCGAAAATGTGCCGCGCGTGCTGCCCGACACGGTCACCGCCGTTCTTGATCGTCAGCGCTGGACAATGCCGCCGCTATTCCAATGGCTGCAACAGGAAGGAGGCGTCGCCGATACGGAAATGCACCGCGTCTTCAACTGCGGGATCGGCATGGTGGTCATCGTCGCCGCCGGGCAGGAAAAGCGCGCCATCGAGTTGCTCACCGCAGCGGGTGAGACCGTCTATTCCGTTGGCCGCATTGAGGCACGCCAGGGCGATAGTCCGCAGACCATCGTGCTTTGAGCCCGGGCAGCAGGGCAGGAGTTGCCTTGGTCAGAGGCGCAAAAATGGCTTCAAGGAGTCAAGAGTTATGTCAGCTGCTGGCCGCGGCGAAATATGCCTAATGCATTTTTGGCGACCCGGATTCCCTGATTGAATTGCGCAATTCCGTTATCTATAGCAAGTGGCAAGGAACAATTGCGCCAGAGCCACAGCCAATATTTGAGGTTCGTGCAGGCCAAAGTTGAATTATGGGAGCGTCAATAGGCATGGTGCAAACCGGCGTTAGCGTGACCTGCGCGAAAAGCCGCGCAGGCCGATCAACTCCTCGTTAGGGAGATTATGCATTTGGCGGATCGGAGCGAAAGCGGCGTCATTCGCATCATCTCCGCTCGCAAGCCAGCAGGCAGGCAAGGAATCCAAGTCTTATCCATAGGGGCCAAATGCTAAAAGAGTACGACTTCTCCGCTGCAATGAAGAACCCATACGCAGCACAACTCAAGAAGCAAATCACCATTCGTCTCGACTGGACGAAGAGTCCATCACGTACTTCAAGACAATTTCTGAAGACGTTGGCATTCCTTACCAAAGCCTCATCAACTTGTACTTACGAGACTGCGCGGCTTCTCATCGTAAACTGAATCTCAATTGGAAGCAGGCTCCGTTGCTGTTCGCGAGGCCCAACCCGGCAGTCCACACGGACGCTTCGCGATAAAGTCGCGCAGCGCCGGTGGCTTCTACCTTATGCCGCTGGCCATCGGAGCATTGTTTGCAGTTGGGCAAGCTGATATTGTGCGCGGATGAAAATCAGTGAAATTCTGTCTTTGCTTCAAGCTGATGGCTGGTTTCTGGTAGCGATACGAGGCAGCCATCGACAGTACAAACATCCCGTGAAGCCTGGTCGGGTTACGGTGCCGGGCAAGCCAAGCGACGATGTTGCTCCCGGTACTTTGAACAGCGTCATGAAACAGTCCGGTTTGAAGAAGTGAGGTCACTATGCGTTACGCGATTGTCATTGAGAAGGCTGAATCGAATTACTGTGCCTATGTCCCCGACTTACCGGGGTGCATCGCCACAGGTGCAAACATTCAACAGGTCGAGGCAGAAATTCGGGAAGCCATCGAGTTTCATATCGACGGTTTGCGTGAAGACGGTAGCCTGATCCCTTTACCGTCCAGTCAAGTTGAGTACATCGAAATCGCGGCATAACGCCGCCCCAGCGGGCGGGCGCAGGTTCCGCGCACCGCTGAACTTCACGTTGAGTGCGGCCATTCGGCTTTTGCTTGGGTCGTCCGGTTGGTTATTGGCGTGTTGCGCTGTCCCAGCGCCTGCGCATGTCAATTACAAAATCCGCATAGGCGCAAATTTGGTAGCGCTTGCGATGGCCCACTGTGACTGATTTCAAGTGCTTTTCTGCTGTTGTGTCGGTACCAGCAAGGTCGCCTCGCCGTCGATGACCTTGGTGTCGCCAACATAAGCGGCGGTATGGCAGATCACGCGCCGCTTTTCGGCAACGATTTCCTTGACGGTGACCACCGTCCGCACCTGGTCGCCGGGCCGCACAGGAGCCAGAAATTTCAACTGCTGTCCAAGGTAGATGGTGCCTTCACCAGGCAATTCGGTGCCAAGGATCGCCGAGATGAAGGCGGCCGAGAGCATGCCATGGGCAATCACGCCCTTGAAGGCGGTGGTCGCGGCGAAAGCCGCATCGAGATGCACCGGGTTATGGTCGCCCGACAAATCGGCGAAGGCCTGAATATCGGCTTGAGTGACTGTCTTGAGACTTTCGGCATGTTGGCCAATTGTCAGTTGTTCGATGAACATGGCATTCTTCTCCTTTTTAATCGGGGTTTAGGGAAAAACCTGCGTGGCGCAGTCGTCAACGCCGTACTCGGGGGCGAATCGGCCATTCTCGGTAATCAGAATTTCTCGTCACGGCGCAGATAACGCCACTGGCTGACCGGCAGTTTGCCGAGGACCACGCTGCCGATGCGGATGCGTTTCAGTCCGACCACCTTGAGACCGACCAGTTCGCACATGCGACGGATTTGCCGCTTCTTGCCTTCGCGCAAGACGAAGCGCAACTGGTCCTCGTTCTGCCACGACACCTTGGCCGGCTTGAGGACGGAGTCATCGAGCGACAGGCCGTGATTGAGTAAGCGCATGCCCTGGTCCGAAAGGTTTCCTTCAACCCGCACCAGGTATTCCTTCTCGATCAGGGAATCGTCACCGATCAGCCGCCGCGCGACCCGGCCATCCTGGGTGAAGACGATCAGTCCTGTCGAATCGATGTCGAGCCGGCCGGCGGGAGCGAGGCCACGCAGATGCACGCCCTTGAATTGCAGTGGCGCGCCATCCTCATCCCAGCGGCTTTCCGGACGGATCAGGGTGATCGCCGGCGTATGTCCGTCTTCCGCCTGGGCGGAGACATAGCCCATCGGCTTGTGCAGCAGGATGGTGACGCGCTCGCTCTGGTGCTGGCGCGCCGTGTCGTCGATATCGATTCGGCAAGTGCCGGGCACTCGCGTGCCGAGCGTATTCGTCACCACGCCATCAACGCGCACCCAGCCATTGGCAATCCATTCGTCGGCTTCGCGCCGCGAGCACAGGCCGCGCTCGCTCATCAATTTGGAGAGGCGCTGGTTTATTGCAGCGCCGGCTGAGTTTTGCACATGAGTTTCCGCAGCAACCGGCGGCGCTGCCGGACGTGGAATGCGGCGGATCGACTTGACGGGTTTGTGCTCGATCATCTTTGCCGTTCCAGTTTGGCCCGCATTGAGGTCGTTTCGACTAGCCTTCATAACGCAGCATCGAGAAATCGGGCACAGCGTTGCAGGATGTCATTGATGCCATTGTCGTCAAGCCTGTCGATGCTCTCGATGCCGGGCGTGCTGCGCAACCAGGTCAATTGGCGCTTGGCGAACTGGCGTGTAGCGAAAATGCCGCGGTCACGCAATTCTGCAGCCGGCAGTATACCCTCGAGACGTTCCCAGACCTGCCGGTAACCGACGCAGCGCATCGATGGCAGGCCGGCGTGCAGCGCGTAGCGCTGGCGCAATGCTTCGACCTCTTCGATCAGTCCGCTTGCCAGCATGGCATCGAAGCGGCTGGCGATGCGTCGATGCAGGGCGTCGCGGTCAGCCGGCATCAGCGCTAGTACTAGGATCCGGTAGGGTAGTGCGATAGCGCGCTGCGTGGCGAAGAAAGCGCCCAACGGCCGTCCGCTGAGGCGCACCACTTCGAGGGCCCTTTGTATGCGTTGTGCATCGTTCGGCGGCAGCCGCGCCGCTGTTTCGGGATCCAGGCGGGCGAGCTGCGCGTGCATGGCCGGCCAACCCTGCGCGGCGGCTTCAGCATCGATAGCGGCGCGGAGTTGCGGATCGGCTTCTGGCAAATCGGCCAGCCCTTCGCGCAGCGCCTTGAAGTAAAGCATGGTGCCGCCTACGAGCAGCGGCACGCGGCCGCGCGCTGTGATGGCGGCCATTTCGCGCAGGGCGTCGGTGCGAAATTGAGCGGCCGAGTAGCGCTCTTCGGGCGTGATCAAGTCGAGCAGATGGTGCGGATAGCGCGCCAGGGTTGCGGTGTCCGGCTTGGCAGTGCCGATGTTCATGTCGCGGAATACCTGCGCCGAATCGACACTGACGATTTCCACTGGCAGACGATCGGCCAGTGCGAAGGCCAGGCCGGTTTTGCCTGAAGCCGTCGGCCCCATCAAGAGGATGGCGGGCGGCAGAGAATCAAGGGATTTAGCGGCCACGCAGGAACAGCCGGTCGAGATCGGCCAGCGTGAGTTGTGTCCAGGTGGGCCTGCCATGGTTACATTGATCGGCGCGTTCGGTGGCTTCCATGTCGCGCAATAGCGCGTTCATTTCCGGCAGTGTCAATTGCCGACGAGCGCGGACGGCACCGTGGCAGGCCATGGTCGCGAGCAGTTCATTGCGCCGCGTTTCGATGACCGTGCTGGCCGGGAAATCCTTCAAATCTGCCAACAGGGCACGCACCAGCGCCACGATATCGCTGCTACTCAATACGCTTGGAACGGCGCGCACGGCGAGTTGACGCGGCCCCGCCGGTGCAATCTCGAAACCGAGCGCCGCCAGCGTGTCGGCGTGCTCGACCACGCAGGCCAATTCGGTTTCGCTGGCACTGAACAGCGCCGGGATCAGCAATGGTTGAATCGGCGGCGGCGCGGTGTCGAGCGTGGTCTTGAGTTTTTCGTAGAGGATCCGCTCGTGGGCGGCGTGCATGTCGACGAGGATCAGCCCGCTAGCGCCCTGCGCGAGGATGTAGATGCCATGCAGCTGCGCGAGCGCATAGCCGAGTGGCGCTTGTTGCTGAGGCGGTCCGGATTCAGCCGGCGAACTTGCTGCCTGCCAGGCAAAATCGAGATAGGCGGCGGCCGCCGGCTCGGCCATGCCGAGCGAATGCTGCCGCGGCTGTCCTCTGGTGCCAGGCGCTTCGTCATGCCGCGCCGCATCGTAGGACAATGTCGGCGTCGATGCTGCTGCCAAGGGCGCCGCAATGCAGCGCGACAGCGCATGAAAGACGAACTGATGCACGCCGCGCGATTCGCGGAAGCGCACTTCCGTCTTGGCCGGGTGCACATTGACATCGACGCCGGCCGGGTCCAGTTCGAGGAACAGGACATAAGCCGGTTGACGGCTGCCATGCAATACATCCGCATAGGCCTCGCGGCAGGCGTGACTGAGAAGCTTGTCGCGCACGAAGCGACCATTGACGAAGCAATATTGTTCATCGCGGCCGGCGCGCGAATAGGCGGGCAGGGCGGCGTAGCCGTGCAGACGAAGATCGCCGGCGCGCACGTCGATGTCGCGGGCATAGTCGAGAAAGTCCTCGCCAAACAGATCGCGGGTGCGCCGCTGCAAGTCGCCCGCCGGCAAGCGCCGCCGCACCGCGCCGTTGTGGGCCAGCGAAACGGTGAGTTCGGGGCGGGCCAGGGCGACACGGCGCAAGGCTTCGTCGCAATGGGCAAACTCGGTTTGCGCACTCTTGAGAAACTTGCGTCGCGCTGGTGTGTTGAAGTAGAGGTCGGCGACGTCCACCACGGTGCCCTGGCTCAATGCCGCGGGTTCGATGGCCTGTGTGTCGGCGCGGATTTTCCAGGCGTGATCGGCCGTTGCCGTGCGGCTGGTCAGGTGCACCCGGGCGACTGCGGCGATCGATGCCAGCGCTTCGCCGCGAAAACCCAGCGTGGCGACACGCTCCAGGTCTTCCAGGCTGGCGATCTTGCTGGTGGCATGGCGGGCCAGCGCTGCCGGCAGATCGTCGCGCCCGATGCCACCGCCATTATCGGCGATGCGGATGAGGCGAACGCCGCCTTCGTCGAGATGCACATCGATCCGGCTGGCGCCGGCATCCAGGCTGTTCTCCAGTAATTCCTTGAGCACCGAGGCTGGTCGCTCGACCACTTCGCCGGCGGCGATCTGGCTGATCAGCAGGTCGGGCAGCGGGTGAATGAGACGGGCTAACATCGGCGAATTATAGCGGCCGTGCCGCTAGTGCCGACAGTGCATCGGTTAGACTAGCGGACATTTTCGAGCGCCATTCGATGGAATTCCTGACCCAGTTTGTTGACATCGTTTTGCATCTGGACACGCACCTCGCCATGCTCTTGCAGCAGTACGGCGTTTGGGTTTATGGCATTCTTTTCCTGATCGTTTTCTGCGAGACCGGGTTGGTCGTCACGCCATTCTTGCCGGGCGATTCGCTACTCTTCGTCGCCGGCACGCTGGCGGCGGCGAGTGCTACGGCTGGGAGTGGGGGCGGTGGAGGTGGTGGAGACGGGCTGGACATCCGCGCCCTCATCGCTGTGTTGCTGGCGGCGGCAGTGATTGGCGACAATACCAATTACTGGATT
Organism: uncultured Pseudomonadota bacterium; assembly: GCA_903888645.1. Lineage (GTDB taxonomy): Bacteria > Pseudomonadota > Gammaproteobacteria > Burkholderiales > Rhodocyclaceae > CAISUK01. The sequence continues at coordinate 18,210 of CAISUK010000541.1, forward strand.
GGCCGCTGGGCCGGAAACCGGATCGTGCGTTGGAACTCAAGGTTTGTTAACCGTAGCGCCCTTGACCGGACGCACGCTTTTTATAAGCAACATGGCGGCAAGACCATGGCGATGGCCCGCTTCATTCCGCTGGTGCGCACCTTTGCGCCGTTTGTCGCCGGCATGGCGAAGATGGCTTATCCACGATTCTTCGCTTTCGATCTGCTCGGCGCCCTTGCCTGGGTCGTGTCGTTGTCCCTGGCCGGTTACTGGTTCGGTAATTTTCCGGTGGTCCGCAACAACCTGTCGGCGGTGATTGTTCTGATCGTTGTCATCTCGTTGACGCCTATCCTGTTTAGTTGGCTCAAGCATAAATTCCAGCCATAAAAAGCGCATGGTTTCGGCATGATGGAGCGCCATTGGCGACTTGCGTTAACATGCGCGATGGTCTCAATCCGGCTTCCGGCGATGGTGCGTGTGTTACTGCTCGCTGTGCTGACGGGGCTGGTGACCGGGTTGGCTGCCTGTGCCGCAGGACCGAGTTCCGGAAAGCACTCGGGAGCGGCTCCGGGGCCGTCTTTTTCGCCGGCACAATTGGCCAAGACCGATATCGATCGGGTTGCCGAGGCGCATCGCCGCGAGATCTTCGCCGGATTGAAGCTGCTGGCGGAAAAGCTCTACCGGCGCAATCCGCGCGAATGGCGGCGGGGCGGCTGGTCCAGCGGCGATGCCGCAGTGGCACGGCTGTTTGACGAAGCGGCGGCTTGGCACTTCACGGAGTTGTCCGGGAAGAGCGGTGTCGAAGCGCTGCAACTTTCGCTTCGCGAAGATTTCCGCGGCGACCGGGTTTTCGCCCTGATTGCGGGTCTTGGTGGCATGGTGCATGCGGCATTCAATGAGAAGACGGAATTCTTCATGACAGACGAACTCGATGCGCAGAAACTCTACAACGCGGCGCGCAATGTCGAGATCGCCGACTGGAAATTGTCACAGTCCCGTGATGCAAAAAATGAACCCATCCTGCTGTCGAACGAGATGAATGCCGGCGCGGCCAACCTCAGCTTCGAGCGTGAGTTCGGCAAGATCATCGGCAGTCTCGATGTCCTCGCTGCGGTCATCGCCGAAAAGGGCGAGCGTACGCTCGTCAAGCTCCTGCAAAGTATTGCCACCGCCATGTTTCTGCCGGTTCCAGGCAGGTAGCGATCAGTCCAGATAAACAGCCATGCAGCGCTTTGTCATTCTCATCTCGGGCCGCGGCAGCAATATGCTGGCCCTGCTCGACGCTGGTTTGCCGGGCGAGTGCGTCGCCGTCATCAGTAACCGGACGGATGCGGCGGGGCTGGAGCAAGCCCGTGCGCGCGGCATTGCCACGGCGGTTGTCGGGCATGCCACTAGCGGCGGGCGCGAGGCTTTCGAGGCAGCGCTGGCCGCCGAAATTGATCGCTACCAGCCTGATCTGATTCTGCTGGCCGGCTTCATGCGGATACTGGGTGACGAGTTCGTTCGCCGTTATCAGGATCGCATGCTCAATATTCATCCTTCGCTGCTGCCGGCCTTTCCCGGCCTCAAAACCCACGCCCAGGCTTTGGCTGCCGGCGTGCGGATTCATGGTTGCACCGTGCATTTTGTGACACCATCGCTCGACGCCGGGCCGATCGTCATTCAGGCTGCCGTGCCGGTATTGTCTGATGACAGCGAGGCGACGCTGGCGGCGCGCGTGCTCGAACAGGAACATGTCATCTATACACTGGCGGCGCGCTGGTTTCTCGAAGGCCGTTTGCAAGTGCATGACGGTCGCCGCGTCACTCTGAATGATGAAGGCGGCAACTCTGACGTATTGATCAATCCGGGCTGCCTCTGAGTGCAGGATTTGAAAATGACAAAAAAAAATACCGACAAAACTGCGGACAGGATTACCGCCAAGATGCTGAGCGACGCCGCCGATGTGCTGCGCCAGTTGCTCGAATTCAACTTTCCCGCCGACTCGGTGCTGTCGCGCTTTTTTCGCGAGCATCGCGACATCGGGCAACTTGCGCGCGGCTTCATCGCCGATAACGTTTATCTGGTGTTGCGCCGCAAGCGCTACCTGGAGCGGCTGTGCGGCGCGAAGGCGAAATCGCGGCAATTGCTCTTGGCGTCGCTGGTTCGTCTCGGCGGCATGAGTCAGCGCCAACTCGGGGAATTGTTGGACAAGGACGAAATTCCCTGGGTCAATGCGATGAAAGCGCAGGCCGAGGGCGAGCTTTCCCTCGCCGAGCAAACCGACTTTCCCGATTGGCTGGTCGAGCGCCTGCAACGCGACCATGGCGATGCCGAAATTCTGGTGCTGGCGCGCGGCCTGAACCAGCCGGCGCCGCTCGATCTGCGCGTCAATTCGATCAAGGCGACGCGCGAGAATGTGCTGGCACAACTCGCCTTTGAGGGTATCGAGGCCGAACCGTGTCGCTACGCCCCGCTCGGGATCAGGCTGCACGGCAAACCGGTGCTGTCGAAGCATCCGCTCTATCTCGAGGGCAAGATCGAAGTGCAGGACGAAGGCAGCCAACTGCTCGGTCAACTGCTCAATCCGAAGCGCAGCGAGATGGTTGTCGACTTCTGCGCCGGTGCCGGTGGCAAAACGCTGCTGCTCGGCGCCCTGATGCGCTCGACCGGCCGGCTCTATGCCTTTGACGTGGCCGACAAGCGGTTGGCCAAGCTCAAGCCGCGCGTGGCCCGTTCCGGTCTGTCCAATGTTCATCCGGCATGCATATCCGGCGAAAACGATGCACGCATCAAGCGGCTGGCCGGCAAGATCGACCGCGTCCTCGTTGATGCTCCCTGTTCCGGACTCGGTACGTTGCGCCGCAATCCCGATCTGAAGTGGCGGCAGACGCCGGAAAGCGTAGCGGAATTGTCGCGCAAACAGGCCGACATACTTGCCGCTGCGGCGCGCCTGGTGAAGACGGGCGGACGACTCGTCTACGCCACCTGCAGCATCCTCCCAGAGGAAAATGAAAACGTCGTCGACGCCTTTGTCTCGGCACAGCCGAATTTTCGCCGGTTGTCCGCCGCGCAGATTCTTGCCGAGCAGGGCGTTGCGCTGGATTGCGGCGATGACATGCGCCTGCTGCCGCATGTGCATGGCACCGATGGCTTCTATGCGGCTGTGCTGGAGCGAATTTCTTGAAGGGTTTGATTGGTTTGCTCGCTGCGCTCGCTCTGCTGGCCTCGCCTGCCAGCGCGGCGCAGCCTGCGCAGAGCAGCATCGAGGTCGCCTTCACGCCGTGGGACGATGCCGAGGGCGCGCTGTTGCGCACCGTCCGTTCGGCTCGCCATGCCATCTTCGTGCAAGCCTATTTGCTCACCAGTCGCTCGCTGGCGCAGGCACTGATCGAGGCCAGGCAAAACGGCATCGCCGTCGAGATCCTCGCCGATCGTGATATGACAGCAAAGCCTGGCGGCGGCAGCCAGATTCCGCTGCTGGCCGCAGCCGGAATTCCAGTGTTCATCGAAATGCGCTACGCTGCCGCGCACAACAAGATCATTCTGGTTGATCCGGAAGGCGCGCAAAGTGCTGTCGTGACGGGCAGTTACAATTTCACGTTTTCGGCCCAGGCGCGCAATGCCGAGAACCTGCTGATCATCCGCAACAATCCGGAGTTGGCCATGGCCTATCTGCACAACTGGCGTCGGCATCGCGCCGAGGCGCAAGCGCTGGGCGAGGTTTTGCCCGCAGCACACTGACATATCATGCCGACTGAGGAATTATTCAGCACGCTTACCGACCTCTGGCAGGATCTGCGGCAGCCTGACGTGCTGTGGCAGGCGGCGGCGCTGTGCGCCTGCTTCTTCCTCGCCTGGCTGGCCGATCGACAATTGCGTCGCCTTCAGGAAAGGTCGGGCGCCGCAGTCGACCACTGGCGGATCGGCCGCGGCGGTGTCAAACGCTTGCTCTTTCCATTAGTGTCGCTAGTCTTGGTGGTCTTGGCGCGATCGCTGCTGCATCCGTGGATGCACGTCAATCTGTTGACCTTGGCGATTCCGCTGCTCGCTTCCCTGGCGGTGATTCGCGCCGTGTTGTACGTGCTGCGCGTCAGTTTCGCACCGTCGGGTTGGGTCGCTGCCTTGGAGCGCAGTTTTGCCTCCCTGGTGTGGATTGCCGTGGCACTGCAGATTACCGGCCTGTTGCCTTCGGTCATCGATGCCTTGGAGAGTGTCAGCTTCCATGTCGGCAAACAGAAACTTGATTTGTGGATGCTGCTGCAGGGCTTGGTGACGGTCGTCGCGACGGTGTTTCTGGCTTTGTGGGCGAGCAGTGTGGTCGAGCGGAAACTGCATGCCGCCGAAGGTCTCGATGGCAATTTGCGCGTCGTCTTCGTGCGCATCTCCAAGGCCTTGATGCTGCTGCTGGCTGTCTTGATCGCCCTGCCCATGGTCGGTATCGACCTGACCACGCTTTCCGTATTCGGCGGTGCACTGGGCGTTGGCCTGGGCTTCGGCCTGCAGAAGATCGCCAGTAACTATGTGTCGGGTTTCATCATTCTGCTCGACCGGTCGATCCGCATCGGCAACGTCATCACCGTTGGCACCGATCGCGGCGAAGTGATCAAGATCACCACGCGATACACTGTGCTGCGCGGCCTTACCGGGGTGGAGGCGATTGTCCCCAACGAGGTGCTGGTCGGCTCGGTGGTGCTCAACGAGTCCTATACCGACCCGAAAGTTCGCGTTGCGCTACCGGTGCAGGTTGCTTATGCCTCGAATGTCGAACGGGCCATGGAGATTCTCGTCGAGGTGGCCCGGCAGCAACCGCGCGTTCTCGCCGAACCGCCGCCGCTGGCTTTTTGCCTGGCCTTTGCCGATTCCGGCATCAACCTCGAACTAGGCTTCTGGATCGCCGATCCGCAAGAAGGGATCGGATTATTGCGCTCCACCATCAATCTGGAAATCCTGCGTCGTTTCCGCGCCGAGGGCATAGAAATTCCCTATCCGCAGAGGGAAGTCCGCTTGCTGGAACCGGCTTTGGCGAACCAGGAAGCTCTTGTTCAAACCGTAAAAAGCTAGACGGATCTTCTAATCGATCTGCGTATTGCAACGCACAAAGATGTTGGACTTTGGCCGAAGACGGCGGTGCAGCGGTTATTCGGACTCGAACGGGCTGAAAGTCGCTGTTTTCGTTTCGAGCCAGATTTTCCGTTGCGCGCTCCGTTCTAACGTCCCGCACTACCGCAAGAAAACCGGCCGGGTATTCAGAGCCACCCATCAAAGGGCTGATCGTGGCGCGCGACAGGTAATCCTGCCCTCGATGGCGCGACGGTATTCGAATACCCGCGGTTGCAAGTCCTGCATGATTCCGGCAATCGCTGCATCGTAAAGCTGCGACACGTCCAACGGCAGAAACTCGCCAAGGTTCTTGCCCAGGCAATCCTCGGTCGATCTGTCGTGGGGACGGTGTGAACGCTGTGGCTGGAAATATTCGGTGACTTTGCCGGAAGTGTCGAAAACAATGACAGCATCCTGCATAGAGGCGAGCAGCGAAGACAGCCTTTCCTCGCGCCCCTTGAGAGCCAATTCGTTGCGTTTGCGCTCGCCGATGTCGCGGTTGGTGCCGATCATCCGCACCGCCCTGTGGTTGGCGTCGCGCTCCATACCCAGTGCTGTTTTCTGTGGCGTATCCGCCACTCAACCTCGAAAATCGGCGTTTCACCCTTCAAATGCGCAACGAAAGCACTATCGAATCTGGCCGCATCGTCGGGATGTCGCAGCGCGAGGAATGCAGCCTTGCCAACTTCGATTTCGCCGATCTCGTAGCCGAGCATCGTCACCAACCGGGCATCATGGCTTAACCTGCCGCTGGCAATGTCCAAATCCCACATGCCCATCTCCGCACCGGCCAAAGCGAACTCCATGCGCTGTTGGTTTTCCGCCGCGGCTTGTTCCAGCCGTTCATGCGCCGTGATGTTCTGACCGACGCCGCGATAGCCGGCGAATCGCCCGTCCGCGCCGAAAACCGGCAGGCCGCTGATCGAGATCCAGCGAATATCACCCGACTCATCGCGAACCCGATACTGATAGCCGCGAAACGGCTCATGGCGATCAAGCAGGTCGAGATGCGCTGACACCGCATCGACCGCGTTAAGATCGTTCTTTATCAAGAGCTCGCGACGCGTCCGGCCCAGCACCTGTTGCGGATCGAGGCCGAACGTACTCCGGAAGTTTTCCGAGAGATACGAGAAGCGCAGTTCCGTATTCATTTCCCAGAACCAATCGGCGGAACTATTGGAAAAATCGCGGAAGCGCTGCTCGCTTTCGCGTAGCGCAATCTCGGTACCCTGGTCGACCAGCACGAGCAATGTACGATCGTCGTAGTGCGATTCGTCATGCAAATGCACGACATGTACATCGCAGGTGAACCCGGATCCGGCGGCTGTCAGCAAGCCCATCGACTCGATGGTTTGCCGGGTCGGGTTCGCCCGGCCGCGAAGGCCCCATGGAGCCGACTGCGGCTGTTCGAGTCGAAAAGTTGCATGATCGAACGATGTTGCGCCGATACATTCGGACGCAAACCAAAAAGTTGACAGGCCTGATCGTTGGAAAGACGGCGGACGGCTAACTTGACCGACATGATAGGCACGCCGACCGGCGCTTGCCAAGCAGTCTCCCGGACTTCTGTTGCGCGGTTCTTGATGATCGGGCTTATATGATCGTCGGCAGCTCCAGGTTTTCTCCAGGGCTGCTAGTCAAGAGGCAAAGCGATGCGCCGCACATCGCCATTCGCAATGCAATCACCCAATCCACTTAACCCAATAAAAAACCCGCCGACGGCGGGTTTTTTATATGATGCTAGCAATGTGACCTACTTGAGCTTTGTTTCCTTGTAGGCGACATGCTTGCGCGCTTTGGGATCAAATTTCACGAACTCGAGTTTCTCCGGTGTGGTGCGCTTGTTCTTTGTGGTGGTGTAGAAATGACCGGTACCGGCGGTCGATTCCAGCTTGATTTTTTCACGTCCGCCTTTGGCCATGATCGTTCTCCGTTAGACGCTTGATCAGATCGAACCGTTCGCGCGCAACTCGGCGAGAACGACTTCGATGCCCTTCTTGTCGATCGTGCGCAGACCGGCGTTGGAGACGCGCAGGCGCACCCAGCGGTTTTCAGCTTCGACCCAGAAGCGACGATTCTGCAGGTTGGGCAGAAAGCGGCGCTTGGTTTTATTGTTGGCGTGGGAAACATTGTTTCCGACCATGGGGGCTTTCCCCGTGACTTGGCAGACGCGCGACATGTTAGCTAGCTCCAGATGTTCGATTCAGCGAAGCCGAGCATTGTACAAGAAACTCGCTTGGCACTTCAAGGGATTTTGCGATTGTCGAAAGTTGTCAGAGTAGACCGCGCTCGGCAAAGGAAACTGCAGTGTTCCCGGCGATAATGAAATGGTCGAGCACCTTGACGTCAATCAGCGCCAGTGCCTGTTTCAGCGATTGAGTCAGCGTTTCGTCGGCGCGCGAGGGCTCGGCTACGCCGGAAGGGTGGTTGTGCGCGAACAGCACTCCGGCGGCGTTGCAGGCGAGTGCGTGCTTGACGATTTCACGCGGATAGACGCTGGTTTGGGTCAGCGTGCCACGAAATAGTTCTTCGTACGCGATCAGTCGATTCTGTGCGTCCAGCCAGAGCGCCGCGAACACCTCGTGCGGCAAGGTACCCAACTTCAACCGCAGCCATTGTCGCACCGACTCGGGCGAACCGAGCACATCGCGCTGGACCATTGCTCCGCTCAACGCTCGGCGCGCCAGTTCGAGAATCGCAGCCAGCTGGCTGGCCTTGGCCGGGCCGATGCCGGATAGTTTGGTGAGTTCGTTTAGCGGTGCGGCCGCCAGACGCGCGAGATCGCCCTCGAATTGGTTCAACAACTCGCGGGCCAGATCGACGGCGCTTTTCCCTCTGACGCCAACGCGTAGAAAGATGGCCAGCAGCTCGGCGTTGGACAGCGCGGCTACGCCAAGCTGGAGCAGGCGTTCGCGCGGTCGTTCGTTATCAGGCCAGTCGGTGATTGCCATGACTTCCAGCTATGAGATGTAGCCATGAGTTATAGCCACGAGTCGCGGTAGAATCCAATTTTTCTTGCATTCTACTGTCATGGCAGATCTGGCGGGCAAGCGCATCGTCCTCGGTATTACCGGCGGCGTCGCCGCGTACAAGGCGGCGGAGCTGGCGCGTCTGCTGGTCAAAGCCGAGGCCGTCGTCGATGTGGTGCTGACCGAAGCGGGTGCGCATTTCATTGGCGCGGCGACCTTCCAGGCTTTGACTGGCCGGCCGGTATGGTCGGACCTCTGGGATGCGCGGATTGACAATGGCATGCCGCACATCGATCTGAGTCGCGGTGCCGATGCCATTCTGGTCGCCCCGGCAACGGCAAATTTCCTCGCCAAGCTGGTCCAGGGACGTGCCGACGATCTGCTCACGACGCTCTGTCTGGCGCGCGATTGCCCTTTGCTGGCGGCGCCGGCGATGAACCGGCAAATGTGGGAAAGTCCGGCGACGCAGCGGAATATCGTGCAGCTCGCCGCCGATGGCGTGACGCTGTTTGGCCCCGCCAGCGGCGAGCAGGCCTGTGGCGAAGTCGGTCCCGGAAGGATGCTCGAAGTTGAGGAACTGCTCGCCGATCTGGTCGCTTTCTTTCAGCCGAAGCGGTTGGCCGGACGGCGCGTTCTCATCACCGCCGGGGCGACCTTCGAAGCGCTCGATCCAGTGCGAGGGTTGACC
>CAISUK010000542.1 GCA_903888645.1 uncultured Pseudomonadota bacterium
CGTGAAAGGCGTCAGCCTGCGGGTGGAATTGTTGGCAAACCCGGTGGCAAACCCGGTGGCAAATCCGGCGGCAGACCCGGCGGCGATCGGCAGTGCAAGATCGAGATCGCCGAATTGCCGCGGCGTGTTCTTGAAGTCGGCATCAAGTCGGCAAAGGGCGGGACGATTGCAGAGATTCTTTATTTCCGCGATGTCACGCGGGAAGCGGAAGTCGACCAGATGAAGAGCGATTTCATCGCAACGGCGGCGCATGAACTGCGTACGCCGATGGCAAGTATTTATGGCTTCGCCGAACTGCTGGCTACCGCTGAGTTCGACGAAGACGAAAGTCACGAATTTCATCTGGCGATCCTGCGCCAGTCCGACGCGATGGTTTCGATCATCAGTGAGTTGCTCGATCTGGCGCGCATCGAAGCGCGGCGGGGCCAGGACTTCAAACTGGAAGAGCTGGACGCGCGGACACTGGCCGCCGAGGCGATCGCCGCCTTCCAGCCGCCTGAGGGGCGGCGCCCGGCCAGCCTGTCGGGAGGCGATTTGCCGCTATGGGTTCGTGTCGACCGCAAGAAACTGAAACAGGCCATCGGCAATGTTCTCGCCAACGCCTACAAATACTCGGCCAAAGGTAGCGCGGTCAGGGTCGAACTGCTCGGCCCGACCGAGGAAGAAACTCCGGGGGAGTTGGCTGTCCGTATCTCCGACCAGGGCATCGGAATGACGCCTGACCAGGTGAGCCGGGTTTTCGAACGCTTCTACCGTGCCGACACATCGGGCAAGACCCCCGGTACCGGACTGGGCATGAGCATCGTCAAGGAGATCATCGAACTGCACGGCGGCACAGTCGATATCGCCAGTGCCCCAAGCGCCGGCACAACAGTCACGCTCTGGCTGCCAGCTCGAACAAAACTCCCGGTAGCCCCCGTCAACGCCATCACCGAGACCTGAATTCAAGATGTTGGCGTAGCTAATGAGGTTTTCTGATGAGTTTTGCAAACGTGTTGGCATCGTCCAAGGCATGGAAGCCTTCGCCGTCGAAGAAACCACAGCCGACGCACCCATTCCAGGCCGTTGTGTTGCATCCACACCGGCGCTCTTTTGACCGTGCCAGCGTGATATCAGCCGGAAGCGGTAGTGCCAGTGCCAGTGCTTCCCGCCGGAAGGACTAACTTCGATGTAAAATCCGGCCCCGTCAGCGAGTTTATAGACTTTCGCGCCCGCCTTGGCCTTTGCGACTTCGGTATTGGTCAGCATTGCCTTTTCCTTACCGGGTTTGGGTGGTGACAGAACGCGGAAACCCTTGTGCTGTCTGCGTCACAGCGAAATTTTCGGGTAGGGTTTTTTAAGCAGAAGCAGCCTACCCGCAATTTGCTGAGCTTGTGTGAGACGGCGCGAGATTAATTGAGGAATAAAAATGAATAAAATCAGTGGATTAAAAGTTGAAATGATACGCTTTGCGCCGATCTGACGCATGCAACACATCCGTAATTTCTCCATCATCGCCCATATCGACCACGGCAAATCGACACTTGCCGATCGCATCATTCAGCGCTGCGGCGGGTTGACCGATCGCGAGATGGAGGAGCAGGTGCTCGACTCGATGGATCTGGAGCGCGAGCGCGGCATCACCATCAAGGCGCAGACGGCGTCATTGTCATACCTGGCCCGCGATGGCATTCGCTACAACCTCAACCTGATCGATACGCCGGGGCACGTCGACTTTTCCTATGAGGTGTCGCGCTCGTTGTCGGCCTGCGAGGGCGCCTTGCTGGTGGTCGATGCTTCGCAAGGGGTCGAGGCGCAGACGGTGGCCAACTGTTACACGGCCATCGAACTCGGCGTCGAGGTGGTGCCGGTGCTGAACAAGATGGATTTGCCGCAGGCAGATCCGGAGACGGCGCGACAAGAGATCGAGGATGTGATCGGAATCGACGCGACCAACGCGGTGCCGGCCAGTGCCAAGACCGGCATGGGCGTAGACGATATTATTGAGGCGGTGATTGCGCGGATTCCGCCGCCGCGGGGCAATCCGGATGCGCCGCTGAAGGCGCTGATCATCGATTCCTGGTTTGACAATTATGTCGGCGTGGTGATGCTGGTGCGTGTCGTGGACGGCAGCCTGCGCGCCAAGGAACGGATACGGCTGATGTCGAATGGCGCCGTGCATCTGTGCGAGCAGGTCGGCGTGTTCACGCCCAATGCGTTGCCGCGTGAGGCATTGTCGGCCGGTGAAGTGGGCTTCATCATTTCCGGCATCAAGGAACTCAAATCGGCCAAGGTCGGCGATACCGTGACGACGGTGGAGCGCCCGGCCACCGAAGCGCTGCCCGGCTTCAAGGAGATCAAGCCGCAAGTCTTTGCCGGGCTTTATCCGATCGAGGCCAACCAATACGAATCGCTGCGCGACTCGCTGGAGAAACTCCATCTCAATGACGCTTCGCTGCAATACGAGCCGGAAGTGTCGCAGGCGCTGGGCTTCGGCTTCCGCTGCGGTTTTCTCGGTCTGCTGCACATGGAAATCGTGCAGGAGCGTCTCGAGCGCGAGTTCGATCAGGATCTGATTACCACGGCGCCGACTGTCGTCTATGAAGTCTTGCTGCGCGATGGCAGTCTCATCCAGATCGAGAATCCCTCCAAACTGCCGGAAATCCAGAAGATCGAAGAAATTCGCGAGCCGATCATCACCAGCACCATTTTCGTGCCGCAGGAATATCTCGGTTCGGTCATTACGCTCTGTGAATCGAAGCGCGGTTCGCAGGTCAATCTGGCCTACCACGGGCGCCAGGTGCAGGTGACCTACGATATGCCGATGGCCGAAGTGGTGATGGATTTCTTCGACCGCCTGAAATCGGTGTCGCGCGGCTACGCTTCACTCGATTACGATTTCAAGGAGTATCGCGCTGCCGACGTGGTCAAGCTCGACGTCCTGATCAATGGCGACAAGGTGGATGCGCTTTCGTTGATCGTGCATCGCGCCAATGCGCCCTATCGCGGCCGCGAATTGGCGGCCAAGATGCGCGAGTTGATTCCCCGTCAGATGTACGATGTGGCCATCCAGGCGGCCATCGGCTCGAACATCGTCGCCCGCGAAAACGTCAAGGCAATGCGCAAGGATGTGCTGGCCAAGTGCTATGGCGGCGACATTACGCGGAAGAAGAAACTGCTCGAAAAACAGAAAGCCGGCAAGAAACGCATGAAGCAGGTTGGCCGCGTCGAAATACCCCAGGACGCCTTCCTCGCGGTGCTGCGCGTCGGCAAATAAACAGGAAACCATCGATGAACTTTGCCTTGATTCTTTTCGTGCTGCTGGTCATCACCGGCTGCATCTGGGTCGTCGAACATTTCTGGCTGCGCAAGAAGCGCCCGGCCGGCAGGAAGGATCCGTGGTGGGTCGAATACGGCGCCAGCTTCTTCCCGGTGATCCTGGTGGTATTCGTGCTGCGCTCCTTCCTGGTCGAACCGTTCAAGATTCCGTCGGGCTCGATGATGCCGACACTGCTGGTCGGCGACTTCATCCTCGTCAATAAATATACTTATGGCATTCGCCTGCCGGTCATCAACAAGAAAGTGGTCGAACTGGGCACGCCGCAGCGTGGCGATGTCATGGTGTTCCGCTATCCGATGGACCCTTCGCTCGACTACATCAAGCGCGTCGTTGGGCTGCCCGGCGAAAGAGTCATCTATCGCAACAAGCATCTGACGGTCAATGGCGTCGACATGGCGCAGACCAAGCTCGAGGATTTTCGCGATCGCACCTATTTCACGCCACATTTCAGCGAAGCGCTGGGCACGGTGCAGCACGATATCCTGATCGAGCCCGAGGCGCCAACGTATGTGGCCCATTCCATGGATTTTCCCTTTCGCGATCAATGCCATTACAATAGCGAAGGTTTCGACTGCGTGGTGCCGGCGGGCCATTACTTCATGATGGGCGATAACCGCGACAATTCTCAGGATAGCCGTGTCTGGGGCTTTGTTCCCGATGAAAACATCGTCGGCAGGGCCTTTTACATCTGGTTCAACTTTGGCGATCTGAAGCGCATTGGATCGTTCAGATAGGGGTGGTGAGGATGATGAAGAAACATCAGCGTGGCATTACTCTGCTGGGCCTGTTGCTGATCGGCTTTGTCCTCGTGTTCGCTACGATATTGGTCATGAAGGTGCTGCCCGAATACCTCGAGTATTACGCCATCGTCAAGAACGTCAAGGCTGTCGCCAGCGATCCCGGCCTCAAGGGTGCCACCGTCGCCGACATCCGCCTGGCCTATGCCAAACGCGCCAACATCGATCAGATTTCGTCCGTTACCCATCAGGATATCGACATTACCAAGGATGCCGGCCAGCTGGTACTGTCGTTCGCCTACGCCAAGAAAATTCCCCTCGTGGCCAATGTCAGCCTGGTCATTGATTTTCAGGGAAGCTCCTCAGGCAGTTAATGAAGGCTGATCGGCTTGAGCAGGCACTCGGCCATGCCTTTGCCCGGCGCGACTTGCTGCAACAGGCGCTGACGCACCGCAGCTACGGATCGCCGCACAACGAGCGCCTCGAGTTTCTTGGCGACAGCCTGCTCAATTGCATCGTCGCCGCGGCGCTGTTCCAACGTTTTCCCGGACATCGCGAAGGCGAACTGTCGCGCCTGCGCGCCAGCCTGGTGCGCCAGGAAAGTCTCTTCCGCATTGCCGAAACGCTGTCTCTGGGCGAGCACCTGCGCCTGGGCGAAGGGGAAATGAAGAGCGGCGGATTTCGTCGCCCGTCAATTCTTGCCGATGCGCTTGAAGCCATCTTCGGTGCGATCTATCTTGACGGCGGATTTCCCGCCGTGCAGTCGGTCATCGACAAGCTCTACCGGGAATTGCTGGATGGCATCGACCCGGCCAATGTGGGCAAGGATCCCAAGACCGCGCTGCAGGAAACGCTGCAGGCCAGGCGCATCGATCTGCCGCTCTATCGGCTGGTCGAGACGCGCGGCGAAGCGCATGATCAATGTTTTGAAATCGAGTGCATGATCGATGCGCTTGCCATACGCTGCCGTGGCCTGGGCAGCAGTCGCCGTGCCGCCGAGCAGGAAGCAGCGCGGCTGGCGTTGAACGAGATCGCTGCCAAATGACGACTCCCGAATTGACAAACCCAGAATTTCGCACCGGTTATCTTGCCGTGATCGGCCGCCCGAATGTCGGCAAGTCGACGCTGATGAATCAGCTGGTCGGCGCCAAGATCAGCATCACCTCGCGCAAGGCGCAGACGACGCGTCACCGCATCAACGGCATCTTGACGACATCGGCATGTCAGTTCATCTTCGTCGATACGCCGGGTTTTCAGACGCAGCACAAGAACGCCTTGCATCGCTTGATGAATCGCAGTGTGACGCAGGTGTTGAGCGAAGTCGATGTGGTGCTGTTCGTCGTCGAAGCGGGCAAGTTCGGCAATCGCGAGCGCGACATCCTGCCGCTGTTGCCGCGCACGCGGCCGGTAATCCTGGTCATCAACAAGATGGACCGCCTCGCTGATCCGGCCCTGTCGCTGCCGTTCATCGACATGGTGAGCAAGGAATTTCCGTTCGCCGCGATTGTCCCGGTGAGCGCGGCCAAGTCGAGCAATCTCGATGAACTGCTGCGCGCCGCCGCCGGCCATCTGCCGCCCGGGCCGGCGATCTTCGATGCCGACGACATGACTGATCGCTCCGAACGTTTTCTCGCCGCCGAAATGCTCCGCGAGAAACTGTTCCGTAATCTTGGCGAGGAACTTCCCTATGGCATGGCGGTGGAAATCGAGAAATTCGAAACCGAGAACTTGGAAACAGCACGGCAGCTGCGTCGCATCTATGCCGCCATCGTTGTGGACAAGGAGGCGCACAAGGCCATGGTCATCGGCAAGGGCGGCGAAAAGCTCAAGCGGATCGCCGCCGATGCGCGCCGCGACATGGAAAAGCTGTTCGGCGGCAAAGTCTGGCTGGAGACCTGGGTCAAGGTCAAGAGTGGCTGGGCCGACGATGAACGGGCGCTGAAAAGTCTCGGCTACGAATGAAGCCGGCACGGCAGCGCGTCGATCGGCAGCGGGGCTACGTCCTGCATACCTATCCGTACAGCGAAACCAGTTTGATCGCCGATGTTTTCAGCCGTGAGCATGGTCGCCTGGCATTGCTGGCGCGTGGTGCGCGGCGGCCGCGTTCGGCAATGCGCGGCACGCTGCTCGGCTTTCAACCGCTCGAACTCGGCTGGTTCGGCGGTGGCGAAGTGAAGACCCTGGCCAAGGCCGAATGGTGCGGCGGGTTGCCGCTCCTGCAAGGGAAATCGCTGCTGGTCGGCTATTACCTGAACGAGCTGCTGCTGAAATTGCTGCCGCGCGAAGATGCCCACGAGCAGTTATTCGACGCTTATGAAGAGGCGCTGGTCGGGCTCGCCGGCAACAGTACCAACCCGCTAACCAACTCGCCAACCAACCCGCCCGCTAACTTGCCCAGCAACGCACCCATCCTGCGCCGTTTCGAGAAAGCCTTGCTGCGCGAACTCGGCTACGGGTTGTTGCTCGACCAGGAGGCTGGTAGCGGGGCGGCCGTCGTCGCTACCCGTGATTATGTTTATATTATTGAACGCGGCCCGGTGGAGGCGCCGTCGGACGACGATGGCTCGGTTAAACTCTCGGGGCGGACGCTGCTCGACATGGCGCAGGATCGTTACGAAGAACCGCGCACCCAGACCGAGAGCAAACAATTGATGCGCCGGCTTCTCGCCCATTATCTGAATGGACAGGCGCTGCAGTCGCGCAAGATTTTCATGGAGTTACAGGAAGCATGATCGAACTCGGTGTCAACATCGACCACGTGGCGACGCTGCGTCAGGCGCGCCTCACCTATGAGCCGGATCCCGTCTGGGCGGCCGTTGAGGCGCACCTCGGCGGCGCCGATGGCATCACCGTGCATCTGCGCGAAGACCGTCGGCATATTCAGGATCAGGATGTGCGGCGCCTGCGCGAGCTGACGCACATCAAGCTCAATCTGGAAATGGCGGCGACCGTCGAGATGGTCGGCATCGCCTGCGCGTTGCGGCCGGAGATGGCGATGCTGGTGCCGGAGGGCCGTCATGAAATCACTACGGAGGGCGGCCTCGATGTGATCGCACAGGAAAGCCGTCTCAAGGACGACGTGGCCCGTCTTGCTGATGCTGGCATCATGACCAGCGTGTTCATCGATGCCGACGTCGGCCAGGTCGAAGCGGCGGCGCGCATTGGCGCCCGGGTTTGCGAGATCCACACCGGGCCTTACGCCCATGCTTTTCACGAACGCGGCCGCGACGCGGAGAGCCCGGCGGTGCTTCTGGAAATCGAGAAAATTCGCCAGGCCGGCAAAGCCGTCATCGATCTCGGCATGCGCTTTAACGCCGGTCACGCCCTCAACTATTTCAATGTGCAGCCGGTCGCCGCCCTGCCTGAAATTCGCGAATTGCATATCGGTCATGCCATCGTCAGCCGCGCTGTTTTTGTCGGGCTGCGCGAATCGGTGCGCGAGATGAAGCGCCTCATGCGCGAGGCAGCCGGCCGCCCGGCATGATTGTCGGTATCGGCACGGACATCGTTGCCGTCGCGCGGATGGGCGATCTGTATCGCAAGCATCCGGAACGGTCCGTGGAGAAAATCCTCGCGCCGGACGAACGCGACGACTGCCGCAAATCGGCAGACCCGGCACGTTTCATGGCCAAGCGTTTTGCCGCCAAGGAGGCCTTTGCCAAGGCGCTCGGCACCGGCGTGCGGGCGCCGGCACTGCTGCCCAATATCGCGGTCGTCCATGATGCGGCGGGTCGCCCCGGCTTTCAATTCGCTCCGGAGTTGGCGACGCTGATGGCGGAACGCGAATTGACGGCACACCTTTCGATCAGCGATGAAGCCGACATGGCAATCGCATTTGTGATCATCGAACGGCCATGATCCAGCTGCCCCTTGGCCCACTCATGATCGACATCGCAGGCCAGGCGCTGACCGATTTCGATCGTCAACGCCTGACGCATCCGCTGGTCGGCGGCTTGATCCTGTTTTCACGCAATTACGCTTCGCCGTCGCAACTCGAATCGCTGTGTGCCGAAATCCATGCGTTACGCCAGCCGCGCCTGCCGATCGTGGTCGATCACGAAGGCGGCCGCGTGCAGCGCTTCCGCGAAGGCTTTACACGTCTGCCGCCGATGCGCGTACTGGGCCGCCTGTGGGATGTCGATCCGGCTGCCGCCATCGCCTCCGCCCGTGGCGTTGGCTATGTCCTCGCTGCCGAACTGCGCGCCCGCGGCGTGGACCTGTCATTCACACCGGTGCTCGATCTCGATTACGGCAACAGCGGCGTGATAGGCGATCGCGCCTTTCATCGCCAGCCCGCTGCGGTCGTCGCGTTGGCCGGCGCCCTCATCGAAGGCCTGCGCCAGGCTGGCATGGCCGCCTGCGGCAAGCACTTTCCCGGTCACGGCTGGGTCGGAGCCGATTCGCATGTGGCGATTCCCGTCGATGAGCGTGAATATGCCGAAATCGTTGCAGAGGACCTTGAACCCTACCGGCATCTGCAACTCGATGCGGTCATGCCGGCGCACGTGATCTATCCGCAGGTCGATACCAATCCGGCGGGTTTTTCGCCGCGATGGATCGCAACATTGCGTCATGAATTCGCCTGCGACGGGGTCATCTTCAGCGATGACCTGAGCATGGAAGGAGCGAGCGTCGCCGGGGGCATCCGAGATCGCGCGACCGCCGCCTGGAGCGCCGGCTGCGACATGCTGCTGGTGTGTAACTCACCTGAGCTGGTGGAAGAACTTCTCAGCAATTGGTCGATCCAGCCAGATCCGGCGCGCAGCCGCCGCGTCGAACGCTTGTTGCCGCGCCAGCCGGCGATGGCATGGCCAGTTTTGCAGGCTGATCCTATCTACCATGATTCACTCGCCAGCCTGGCGTTGCTGCTTGCTTGAACGTAGCGAACGGTCTCTTGCCAATAGGGTTTGCGTAGTGAGATATGTCCCCAGACACCTTGCAACCAGGCCATTTCTGGGTTAAGTTTGTCCTCATTGCGAGGACATGCACCGATGACTGCTCCTTCTGTTTCTGCCGCGCGGGCGCTTTTCGGCAAGGCCAAGCTGGTGGCGCTACGTGCCTTGCTGGCGACGCCGGGGCGGGCGCTGCATCTGCGCGAAATGGCCCGGGAAGGCGACATCGCGCCGTCGGCGCTGGCGCGTGAGCTGGATTCCTTGGTGGCGGCGGGCCTCCTCCTGGACGAACGACAAGGCCGGTTACGCTTGTTCCGCGCCAATCCGTCCAGCCCGTTGTTACCGGCGTTGCGTCGGCTGACGCGTGCGATTGCCGAACTTGAAGCTGGTCTCAATGTCCCCAAAACGATGACAATCACGCCAAACACGGCGCGGTCGCCCAAGAGCCGGCAGCTTGGGCTCTCGGCGCCCTTCGATTGGCCCAATGCGGATATTTCCGACGACGCCCTGATCGTCAAGACCGCTGCATCGCTGCGCTTTGCCGACGTTGTCCGGCTCTGCGCCCATTACGGATTGCCGCGGGTGCGCCAGACGCTGGAAGCCCGGATCACCGAACCCATGACGCGCGCCATCCTGGCGCGCCAATTGCGCAACATCGAAGCCGCAGTGGCGGATGCCCATGTCCGGGCGGCCTAAGCTGTCGTTTCTGCCGGCGCCAACGCGTGCGTTGTTGAAACGCCTGGCCGATGAACCGCGTATGGAGGATTTTGTGCTGGTCGGTGGTTCGGCGCTGGCGCTGCAGATTGGTCACCGCATCAGCGAGGATCTCGACTTCGCGCTGCTCGGCCCCAGGCTACCGTCCTCAAGTCTGAACACCCTGATTACGGCGCTGGAGGCGGAAGGACGCACGGTCTCGCTGATGACAATACAGGGCGACATCGAGCGCTTCCGCATCAACACCGGCAAGAAGCTGCTCGACTACGCCCGTGACTACGCGGTGGATGGTGCCAAGCTGACGTTCTTTGCCCGCGGCGTGAATGCGCCGCAAGCCCAACTGGATTATCTGGCGCAGGCAGGCAAGGCAAAGGCCAAGTCCCGTTTCGCCATCTTGGGCCTGGACGGCCTGTTCGCCATGAAAACCTTGGTGCTGGCGGAACGGGCGCGTTCCCGCGATCTGTTCGACCTGATGATATTGATGCGCAATCATGGCTACCGCATCGAGGATGCCTTCCGCCTCGTGCTATCCCTGGCGCCGATCGAATCGCGCGACATCGAGCGCCACAAGGCGGTCATGACGGGCGTGATTGCGCTGGATGCGGCGGACGAAGGCTTCGAGAGCCTGGCCCTGAAAACAGACATCGCCGAGGTCTATGGCTTTTTCGAGGGCGAGATCGCCCGCCACGAGCGCGACCTGGCGCGGGAAGTGTTGCGACAGGTCGCGCAGGAATCTGGCACCAATGGATGACAACTAACGGATGGCAAGTAACCGTTCAACCCGCAGCAAGGACGTGACGCAGTGGGCGCCGCAGCGGTACTCGGCGGTGCGCTCATCGATTTCAATCGGGAGCAGATTGACCGATCAAACCGGTCCGTTTAAACTTCGGTATAGACACTTACCGGGAAGACGATCATGGCCGAGGCCGTTCTGGATATCAAGCAGTGGGGTAATAACCTGGGCGTTCGCTTGCCGGCGGCAGTCGCCCGCGCCGCAAACCTGCATGTAAACCAACGGGTCCGCATCGCCGTGGATGACGGCCAGGTGGTCATCTCGCCGGTAGCCGACGCGCCGCTGTCTCTGGCGCAGCGGTTGGCTTTGTTTGATCCGGATCGCCATGGCGGAGAGGCCATGGCCACCACGATTCTCGGTGCGGAACGGTGGTGACGAAAAAAGTGTTGCCGCCGAAACAGAGACCGTGGCTGCCGGATCGCCAGGACATTGTCTGGATCGATTGCAACCCGCAGGCCGGTATTGCCGATATCAATCCCGGCAATACCCGGCAGATTACTTGACGCGGTTGCGGTACTCGGCGGTGCGCGTGTCGATTTCGATCTTGTCGCCGATTTCAACGAAGAGCGGGACGGGCAGCGAGAAGCCGGTATTGATCTTGGCCGGCTTCATGACCTTGCCGGAGGTGTCGCCCTTGACCGCGGGTTCGGTGTAGATCACTTCGCGAACCACCGAGTTCGGCAGGTCAACGGAGATGGCGCGGCCGTCATAAAAGACCACTTCACAGGGCATGCCGTCTTCGATGTAATTCAGTCCGTCGCCGATGTTGTCGCCCTCGACTTCGTATTGGTTGTATTCGGCATCCATGAATACATACAGTGGATCGGCGAAGTAGGAATAGGTGCATTCCTTGCGATCCAGCATGACGAGTTCAAACTTGTCGTCGGCTTTGTAAACCGCTTCGCTCGGCGCGCCGCTGAGCAGGTTCTTCATCTTCATCTTGACGACGGCGGAGTTGCGGCCGGACTTGTTGTATTCGGCCTTTTGCACGACCAGCGCGTCGCTGCCGACCATGATGACGTTACCAGCGCGGAGTTCCTGAGCGGTTTTCATAATTGAGCCTTGAGGATGCTTGAATAAACGCGCGATTATAAATGGGTTTCGACAAATCCGACCAGATTTTCGGCGAGATCTGCCTGCATCGCCAGTTGATTTGCCCAGCGCCGGGCGTGTGCTTCAAGTACCTTTCGCTGTTGCAGGAATGCGCTCCAGTCCGGGGCGGTGCCGTGATTCCAGTTCTCCCAGAAACTACGACAGGCACGCGTCGCTGCGGTGTCCAGATCAGCGCTGTAGCGGTCGAGAAAGGCTGATAACTTGACGCGGTGGGCTTCGTCATCCTGGGGGTAGATGTGCCATACGAATGGTCGTGCCGCCCATTGGGCACGTACGAAAGAATCTTCGCCGCGGACGAAGTTGATATCGCAGGCCCACAGCAGATGATCGAAGCGTGCCTGAGGAACAAAGGGCAGGGCGTGGATGCCCAGATTGCCGCGCTGGCGACTATCGCCAGCGCGAATCTCGCCGCTATCGAGGATGGCGGAAATCTGCTGCAGGCTGTGGCCTTGCGGAACCAGACAACGTACCGGCTGCGCCGAGTTCGCCCAGGCGTCGATCAATGCAGGCAGTGCGGCATTGGGGTAACAGAACAGGGCTACGCTGATGTCATCCTTGGCTGGTGGCGCGATGCCAATGGCCGCCCAGAGTTCAAGCGGATCATTTTGACTATGATCACGCTGCGCGAATAAATCCGCTTCGCGCAAAAGACCACCGGTTGCTGCGGTAAAGCCGGGAAAGAAGAAATGCTTGAGCAAGGGCAGACGCGGATGGGGCGAAGCGCCGCAATGAAAATCGGCAACCCAATTTTCGGCACTCAAGTACTCGAGATTGATCCAGACCGGTTGGCGCGCGCGCTTCGCCATTGCCTGCAAGTAGTCCGGGGGCAGTTCGCAGGCAAAGGTTTCGAGGACGACATCGGCGCAGTCAATGGCGGTAAACGAGTCATCCCAAAGGCATATATCGATGGCGTCGACAGACTGCGCTGGCAAGTCGGGAACGACCGAGGGAGCGAGTTGCGCCAGCGTGGCAAGATCGTCGCACCGCAGGCGCACGCTAAACCCATGCTCTTTGGCGAGTTGCCGCGCCAGGCGCCAGGTCACCCCGATATCACCGAAGTTGTCGACGACCCGGCAAAAAATATCCCAGCGCGGTTTCACGGACATTGCTGGACAGCGAACAGGGTAAAAGTCAGAATCCTATCCCAATGTCGAATAGCCACGCAGTTTCCTTGTCAGCTTCCGTCGTCGATTCGTTCGCAGCAAAGCTTTATGTGAGTAGCGATCAACTTCAGCTCGTCATTCCGGCGCAGGCCGGAATCCAGAAACAACGGTTCAGAAACTGGATTCCGGCCTGCGCCGGAATGACGGATTTTCCATTTTGCTCGGGTGCTGAATTTTGTCGCTAACTACTAGGCTTTATGCCTGTACCGCGTGTCCGCGCCTGGCGGATTTTCTGGCGGGCGTGCGCCAGACCCGACCCGGATACCATGGCAGGGCAGTAGCACCTTTTGGCGATCCTCATGCGCGTTTGTTGATCGTGGGACTCGCACCGGGGATGCATGGCGCCAATCGCAGCGGACGGCCCTTTACCGGTGATTATGCCGGCATCCTGCTGTACGCGACGCTGCACCATTTCGACTTTGCCAGTGCGCCGGTTTCCGTGGCTGCCGATGACGGCCTGATGCTGCGCGATTGCCGCCTGACCAACGCCGTCAAATGTCTGCCGCCAGAGAACAAGCCGGAACCGGCGGAAATTCGCACCTGTAACGGCTATCTGGCAGAAGAGATTGCCGGGTCGCCGGATGTGGCAATCATGCTGGCGCTCGGCACCATCGCGCACCGCGCCGTACTCATGGCATCGGGCTTGAAACAGAGTGCCTACGCCTTTGCCCATGGTGCTCGCCACGACTTGCCCGACGGCCGGGTATTGTTCGACAGTTACCACTGTAGCCGCTACAACACGCAGACGCGACGACTCACGGAACAATCCTTTCACGATGTCTTTGCCGCCATCCGCAACGACCTCGACGGCCGCTAGCAGCTTCGACCCCAGGTCGCTGCTGGCAACGCTGCCCGACGATCCCGGTGTCTACCGGATGATCGGCGAGGACGCGGCGGTGCTCTATGTGGGCAAAGCCAAGAATCTGAAAAAACGCGTCAGTTCGTATTTCCAGAAAAGCGCGCAAAGTCCGCGCATTGCCCTGATGCTGCAGCAGGTCAGGCAGGTCGATATCACCGCTACCCGCTCCGAAGCCGAGGCGCTGATTCTTGAGAACACGCTGATCAAGAAGTTGGCGCCGAAGTACAACATCCTGTTTCGCGATGACAAATCGTATCCGTACATTGCGCTGTCGGCCGGCGACTATCCGCGCCTGACCTTTCATCGCGGCGCCTTCCAGAAAAAGACCCGCTATTTCGGGCCGTTTCCGAATTCGATTGCTGTGCGCGAGAGCATTCAACTGCTGCAGAAGACCTTTCTGCTGCGCACTTGCGAGGAAGCCGTTTTCCGCAATCGCTCGCGACCCTGTCTGCTGCACCAGATCCATCGTTGCAAGGCGCCCTGCGTGGGTCTTGTCTCAGCCGAGCAGTACGCTGGCGATGTGCGCATGGCCGAATTGTTTCTGCGCGGTCGTCATGATGAAGTCATCGACGGTCTGACAGCAGCGATGCAGGCGGCGGCGGCAAAACTGCAATTCGAGGCGGCTGCGGCGCTACGCGATCAGGTGCGCTCGCTGCAGGCGGTGTTGCACAGGCAATACGTCAGCTCGACCCGCGGTGAGGACATTGACATCATTGCCGCCGTGGTCGAACGCCAGCAGATTTGCGTCAATCTGGCCATGGTCCGCGGTGGCCTGCATCTTGGCGATCGGGCGCATTTCCCGCGCAGCGAAATTGAATGCGAAGTCACCGAGGCGCTGGTGGCGTTTGTCGAACAGCATTATCTCGAGCACCCGCCACCAAGCCGATTGCTCGTCGACAGCGCTGCCGTCGCGGCCTGTAGTAGCGCGTTGGGCAGCGCCGGCCATAGCCTCGTGACGGCGCCGCCGCGCAATGAAATGGAACGCGCCTGGTTGTCGATGGCCGACAATAACGCCCGGCTCGCAATCGAATCGCGTCGGCATGCCGCCGCCGATGCCAGCCAGCGTCTCGAGGCGCTGCGCGAGGCGCTGGATCTGGCCGAATTGCCGATGCGTATCGAATGTTTCGACATCAGCCATACGCAGGGTGAGGGCACCGTCGCATCCTGTGTGGTATGTGTCGATGGGGCGATGAAGAAGGGCGAATACCGGCGCTTCAACATCGCCGGCATTACGCCCGGCGATGACTACGCGGCTATGCGCCAGGCATTGACGCGGCGTTACGAGAAGGTGGCAGCGGGCGAGGGCGCGATGCCGGACCTGCTGCTGATCGACGGCGGCAAGGGTCAGTTCGGCGTCGCCATCGAAGTGCTGGCCGAACTCGGCCTCGAGCGCTTGTCCGCGGTCGGCGTGGCCAAGGGCGAGGGGCGCAAGCCCGGTCTCGAATCTTTGATCCTGCTCGACCGTGCGGAACCGCTACAATTGCGCGCCGATCATCCGGCGCTGCATCTGGTTCAGGAAGTGCGCGACGAGGCGCACCGCTTCGCCATCATGGGGCATCGGGCGCGGCGGGCCAAGGTTCGTGGCCGCTCGCAGCTGGAAGATATTCCAGGTGTCGGCGCGGCGCGGCGGCGCAATCTGCTGGCGTTTTTTGGCGGTGTGCCAGGGGTGCGGGCGGCGACGGTGGACGATCTGGTCCGGGTTGATGGCATCAGCCGTCCGTTGGCCGAGCAGATTTACCGCGCGCTGCATTGAGTTTCAATAGTCAGGTTTATTGATCAGGTTTACCCAGCAGCTTTACACGCGATCCAAATGACATGCCGTTGAATATTCCGAACCTGCTTACCTGGGCGCGCATTCTGCTGATTCCGCTATTTGTCGGGGTCTTCTATGCACCGCCTCACTGGCTGACCGGCAGCGAGCAGAACCTCTTTGCCACAGTGATATTTGTCGCCGCTGCGATTACCGATTGGTTCGATGGCTGGGTGGCGCGCAAGCTGGAGCAGACCACGGCCTTCGGTGCCTTCCTCGATCCGGTGGCCGACAAACTCATGGTTGCCGCAGCGCTTATGGTTCTGTTGCAGATGGATCGGGCCGATGCCATTGTCTCGTTCATCATCATCGGTCGGGAGATAACGATTTCCGCGCTGCGCGAATGGATGGCCAAGGTCGGCGCGGCAAAAAGCGTCGCGGTTTCATTTATCGGCAAGATCAAGACGACGGCGCAGATGGTGGCAATTCCGCTGTTGCTCTATCACGATCCGCTCGGTTCGATCAACACGCGTTGGTTGGGAACCTGGCTTCTGAATGTCGCTGCGGTGCTGACTTTGTGGTCGATGATCTACTACCTCAAAAGGGCCTGGCCCCTGTTGACACGCCCCGACGGGACGCTATAATTCGACGCTCATTGCGGGAGTAGCTCAGTTGGTAGAGCGATACCTTGCCAAGGTATAGGTCGAGAGTTCGAGACTCTTCTCCCGCTCCAAAATACTCAAGAAAATCAAAAAAGTCACAGAGATTATCAAGCCGCCTCCGGGCGGTTTTTCTTTGTGCGCCCGGCAGGGCGCACTCACTTGGAGGTGGAAGTCCTCTACTCGCCCGACAAGGGGAAGAGTTAGCCGAACGGAATGCTGCCGTTCGACAACGCAAATTCTTGTCCAGGCATCATCGATTCACGGCCAGGGGTTGCCAGGCGCCACTGAAGCCCGATCGACAGCGACGCCGGTATGGCCAAGGAATTCGCCACCTTCCTCAAAGGCCTACAGCCCGTGCCGTATCTTGGATTAGGTTAAGCGCATTTGCCCGTGCGAGTGTCGAGAGTGCGCGGATTGTGAATGGGCTGCCGGCGTTGGAAGTGGCAAAGGAGTGAGGATTAGGCGGCTGGCGCTCCGACAACGCCAGCCTCGATCAGCTTGCGCTCGTAGCGATCCTGATCCATCGGGCAGTCAATCAACCTATCAAAATCGGCACGCGACAGGCGGCATTGCTTTGACATCTGCCCCAGAAGACTATCGTCGATTTCGCGTGCGCCGTGGCTGGTCTTGGTAAATACCCTAGATTTCTTGCCGGCCTTGGTGTGGTAGTGAAAAAAATTTGTGGTCGCCTTTTTCGCGCTGAAAGCCTTTCTTCTCCAGGCTCTTTTCCACTTCGCTTTGCTTACGGGACATAGCTATCCTCGCTGAAAGCAGCGCGCAGGGCATGTTTCAACTTGATAGCCTCGCCGTCCAGCGTGTCGTCGTCAGACTGCGCGTATTCGCGCCAGAGCATGCCAATCTGCTCATTCAATTCGCCGACAAGGGCCTCGCGCGTGCGTGCATAGACCTCATGACCCACTGGGCGCGGCAGGACAGAGCACAGAGCCACAAGCCGGGCACCGGCGCCCGCCGGCTC
>CAISUK010000543.1 GCA_903888645.1 uncultured Pseudomonadota bacterium
GTCGGCAGTTGCGCGGCGTGGGGTGGCATCACCGCCGCCGGCAGCAATCCGGCCGAAGCCTGCGGCCTGCAATATGACGGCGACGATCCCGGCGGACTGCTCGGCGAAAGCTGGCGCTCCGCAGTCGGCTTGCCGGTCATCAACATTGCCGGCTGCCCAACCCATCCCGGCTGGGTGGTCGACACGCTCGTTGCGCTGGGGCTGGGCAGCCTTTCCGGCGACGATCTCGATTCGCTCGGGCGACCGCGCTTCTATGCCGATCAACTGGTGCATCACGGTTGCCCGCGTAACGAGTTCTACGAATTCAAGGCCAGCGCGGAAAAAGCCTCGGACCTCGGCTGCATGATGGAAAACCGCGGGTGCGTCGGCACCCAGGCGCATGCCGATTGCAACACACGCCTGTGGAACGGCGGTGGATCGTGCCTGCGCGGCGGTTTCCCCTGCATCAACTGCACGGCACCCGGCTTCGAGGAACCGGGCCACCCGTTCGCCGAGACGCCGAAGATAGCCGGCATTCCCATCGGCCTGCCCTCGGACATGCCCAAGGCATGGTTCGTCGCACTGGCGGCGCTCTCCAAGTCGGCGACGCCGCGGCGCGTCCGCGAGAATTCGCATGCCGATCACGTCGTCGTGACGCCGGCTATCCGCAAGACCGGCTTGCGATGACGCGCTTGGTTGTCGGCCCCTTCAATCGCGTCGAGGGCGACCTTGAAGTCACGCTCGACGTCGCCAACGGCGTGGTTCGCTCGGCCCGGGTCAATTCCCCGCTTTATCGCGGCTTCGAGCAGATTTTGCAGGGCAAGGCGCCACTCGACGCCCTGGTATTCGCGCCGCGCATCTGTGGCATCTGTTCGGTGTCGCAGTCCACTGCCGCGGCACAGGCGCTGGCCGCGGCGATGGGACTGAGACCCGCCGAAAACGGCCGCATTGCCGGCAATCTGCTGCTGGCCAACGAGAACCTGGCCGATCACCTGACCCATTTCTACCTGTTCTTCATGACCGATTTCGCCCGCGCCGACTATGCGGCGCGGCCCTGGTTCGCCGCTGCCGAGGGGCGCTTCAAGGCGATCAGTGGCAGCGCCACGCGCGAAATGCTGCCGGCACGAGCGGACTTTCTCAAACTGATGGGCATGCTGGCCGGAAAATGGCCGCATACGTTAGCACTGCAGCCGGGCGGCACGACGCGACCGATGCAGGGTTCGGAACGAATCCGCTTGCACCTGCTGTTGCGGGCATTTCGCGGCTTTCTCGAACAGACATTGTTCGGCGACTCGTTCGAAGCCATCGCCGCACTCGATTCGTTGTCGGCCTTGCGCGCCTGGATGACGGCGCGACCGGCGACATCGAGTGATTTCCGCCTCTTCCTGGAAATCGCTCACGATCTGGAACTCTGGCGTCTCGGCCGGGCCAACGATGTGTTCATGAGTTACGGCAACTATCCATTGGCGGAAGGCAGGCTGCTGCCCGCCGGCCTATGGGACGCGGCAGATGCCGGGCGGGTGACGCGGCCATTCGATCCGGCACAGATCAGCGAGGATCTCAGCCACGCCTGGATGGCTGACGATGGCATCGCCCATCACCCGCTGCAGGGTGCCACGCTGCCTCTTGCCGACAAATCCGGCGCCTACACCTGGTGCAAGGCGCCGCGCCTGGCCGGACGCGTCGTCGAGACCGGTGCCTTGGCGCGACAGGTCGTCGCCGGCACTTTACTGGCGCGAGACCTCGTTATTGAGCACGGCGGCAACGTCTTTGCCCGCGTCGTCATGCGCCTGGTCGAGATCGCTCGAATCCTGCCCGAGATGGAACGCTGGTGTCATGAACTGGCTCCGGGCGAAGCCTATTGCCATCATGGCGACATGCCGGACGAGGCGACTGGCCACGGCCTGGTCGAAGCCGCCCGCGGCTCGCTCGGCCACTGGATCACCGTCAAGCGCGGCCGTATCCACAACTACCAGATCGTCGCGCCAACCACCTGGAATTTTTCACCGCGCGATGCCGCCGGTAACCCCGGCGCGCTTGAGCAGGCGCTGGTCGGTGCGGCGGTCGCTGCAGGAGAAACGACACCACTAGCCGTTCAGCATATCGTTCGCTCGTTCGATCCTTGTATGGTCTGCACGGTGCATTAAGCTCAAACCCGCATGGTTATGCGGCATCATCTATTTCCATCTACTATTCATCTAGAATCACTACGCCTCTAGGGTGACCCAGTACTTCCCACGCGGATCATCATAAAGGTCGCCCATTCTGTCTGTTTTGTGACCAAGCAGAATTTTTGTGTCGACGCCTTGAGCTTTCCAAAGCTTCTTTGAAAGGGCGCGAATTTCATGATACGTTGGCAACGTATGTCCCTCCCTAGCGATAATTCCAGCGGCTTCTCTAGCCTCTCTAAATTGCTGCTCAATGGTCTTGTCCCTGAACTTTTGCCCCGGTTTAGCCCTGCCAACATGCTTTTTATGGTGTATCAGGTATTTGCTGATTACATTGTCTTTACACCTACCAATAATGTCGCCAAGCGTCCATTTCACATCGGGAAGGTACATGGATAACGGATAACGAACCCGCATCGGTTCTTCATCAGGCTTTGATTTGACATGTTCGATATGTAGATACCCGTCCGATATATCTGCCAACATAAGTTTAATGACGTTTTCTCGCCTTGCACCCGTCATCAACGCTAACTCCATAGCACGTTGTAAAGGCCATTCGGCCTTTTCGTATATCTTCAGGTAGTCTTCTAGCGTAAGCCGTTCACGTACTGGAACGGGTGCATCGGTTGTCAGGTCGGCGGCAGGGTTGTATTTGATCCATCCCTTGCCTATGGCAGCGCCCAGAATTTGCTTGGCAGCACCTAGCATAGCCTGTCGCATGGTAGGCTTTTCGCTCCACTTTTCATCAAGCCAATCGTTGATTTGAAGTGGTGTAAGTTTGTCAATAACGTAATGCCCCAAGCCCTCACGGAGATACCTCATACGATGATGTTGACCAAACACATCGCACCAGTCATTGACCGTCTTTGCGTCTTTGCCCAAAATTTTGTCGAGCAGGGTAACTGCCTGACCTTGGAAGTGAAGGTTTGCTTGGATCGCTTGAGTTACAGCCTGAGCTTTATTCCTACCCAGCCCCGTTTCCATTTTCGTGACAGGATTTCGATAATAGTAATAACCTTGCGAGTTTTTATACAGGTACGGTGGCAACCCAGAGTTCTTATATGATCTTGATCGTGGGGCCACTTAAATACTCCTGTATATGTATTGCGTTTTCCAAAACGTAATAGCTCCTCCCAAGCTTAATTGGAGGCGGAATTATCTTCCCCTCCCTCGTCCAATTTAATAGGGTGTTCGGATGCGGGCTAGGATCAAGCCGCTCCGCCCATTTCTTTAAACTTACCATTCTTCCTGTAGTCATTTCTCGTATCGCCCATGTTTCCACTCCTTAGGGTTAAGAAAATGCTCTAAATCAATAGAGCGCCAAAAAAATAGCTAACTTTAATGAAATAGGGAGGGGGAACAATACGCCACCCAAATCCCCTGTTCAATTTAATGCATCAGAATGCCTAACAAACGGAGCCTAATAGCGCAGATTTATGAAGCAGCGGCAAATCCGCAGTAGTAATCAATTGCTCCTCAGAGTCATCAAAATCATTGCCGTAATCATCCAAAAACTTTCTAGCAACAGCAGCAGTATTAGTATGGTCCAATAACTCCTGTGCAACTTCCCAGATTAAATCCCCCAAAGCATCTTCTATTTCGCTTTTATTGGCTAAATCACATTTACCCGTCATATACTCTCCATCAATACATATAGCAATGTTCCAAAGATTGTCGACGTCCTGATATATCGAACAACGAAACATGGATTTATCTGATTTGGTGATCATGCCAGTCGTTTCTTCGTATTCTTTTAGCATTTGTCTTGCGCTAATTATTAATCTTTTTGGTGGTTTCTTCATGGTGCCGCTCCTATGTAAAATAA
>CAISUK010000544.1 GCA_903888645.1 uncultured Pseudomonadota bacterium
AGGTTGACACGGAAGTTGCCAATGTCGCGGACGCCGAGCGAGAGGTTCAGTTCCCGGTCGTGCTCGAAGACACTTATCTGCTCCGGCGTCAGCAGTTCGTAAGCCATTTTCTGGACCGTCGGCGGATCCATCTTCTGCTGGTTGATTGGAATCGCCGTACCTTGAATCTTGATGGCAATGGGCGCCCCGGCCGAGACGTACATGTCCGACGCGTTTTTTTCTGCCATCAAGCTAAACAATTTGTCGAGGATCATGTCAGACCTCTCTGGCGGCGCTGCCTGGATTGGATGGTGTTGAAGGGGTCAATCGCGGAGCAATTCGTTGATGCCGACCTTGGAGCGCGTTTGCGCATCGACGCGCTTGACGATGACGGCGCAATACAGGCTGTATTTTCCATCCGCCGAGGGCAGATTGCCGCTGACGACCACCGAGCCGGCGGGAATGCGGCCATAGCTGACCTCGCCGGTCGCACGGTCATAAATCTTGGTGCTCTGGCCGAGATAGACGCCCATTGAAATCACTGAATTCTCTTCGACGATGACGCCTTCGACGACTTCCGAGCGGGCTCCGACGAAGCAATTATCCTCGATGATGGTCGGCCCGGCCTGCACCGGTTCGAGTACGCCGCCGATGCCTACTCCGCCGGACAGATGCACGTTCTTGCCGATCTGCGCACAGGAACCGACGGTGGCCCAGGTATCGACCATGGTGCCTTCATCGACGTAGGCGCCGATATTGACGTAGCTCGGCATCAACACCACGTTGCGGGCGATGAAGGCACCGCGCCGGGCGGTCGCCGGCGGCACGACGCGAAAGCCACCCTGCTCGAAGCGGGCGGTGTCGTAGTCGGCAAACTTCGTCGGCACCTTGTCGAAGTAACGCAGCGCACCGCCGTCAACGAGCTTGTTGTCGGCGAGGCGGAAGGAAAGCAATACCGCTTTCTTGATCCACTGGTGCGTTACCCAGGTGCCGGCGATTTTTTCCGCGACGCGCAGTTTGCCCTGGTCTAGCGAGTCAATAATATGCGCGACGGCTTCGCCAAGGCGCGCCGGTGCGCTGCCTGGCTTCAGGTTGGTGCGATCTTCCCAGGCCTGATCGATGACGGTTTGCAGTTCTTGCATGGCAATGTCCTTAGAGTTTGTGACAAAAATCGCTGAGTCGCCGGGCGGCCTCGACACACTCGTCAAGCCCGGCCACCAGCGCGATACGAATGAATCCCGTACCCGGATTGATCCCGCCGGCGTCGCGCGCCAGATAGCTGCCGGGGAGCACGACAAGGTTGCACTGGCGAAGCAATTCGCGGGCAAACTGGGTGTCATCGAGCGGTGAAAACCTGTCTACCGAAGCCCAAAGATAAAAGCCGGCATCGGGCATGGCCGTATCCAGGTGGCGAGCGATCAATGGCGTGATGCGGGCAAATTTTTCGCGATACAAGCGGCGATTTTCCCGGACATGATCTTCGTCGTTCCAGGCGCTGCTGCTGGCGGCCTGCACTGCCGGATTCATGGCGCTGCCATGATAGGTGCGGTAGAGCAGAAATTTCTTCATGAGCTGAGCATCGCCGGCGACAAAACCGGAGCGCATTCCCGGCACATTGGAGCGTTTCGACAGGCTGGAAAACATGACCAGGTTGCGAAAATCGTGGCGGCCGAGCTTGACGGCGGCTTCGAGTGCGCCCAGCGGGGCGGCCGACTCGTCGAAATAGATTTCGGAATAACACTCGTCAGAAGCGATTACAAAACCGTGGCGATCGGACAGTTCGAACAGCCGCTGCCAGGCGCCGAGATCCATCACCTTGCCGGTGGGATTGGCCGGCGAGCAGACATAGATCAATTGAACGCGTTGCCAGGTGTCATCGGCAATGCTGTCAAAATCAATGACAAAATTATTTTCCGGCAGCATGTTGAGAAAGGCTGGCGTCGCCCCGGCGAGATAGGCTGCGCCTTCGTAAATCTGATAGAACGGGTTGGGGCAAAGAACCAGCGCCCCGGGCCGACTGCCGTCGATGACTGCCTGGGCGAAGGAGAACAGGGCTTCGCGCGAGCCATTGACCGGCAGTACTTGCGTAGCTGCATCCGGCGCTGCAATCGAGTAACGGCGCCCGATCCAGGCGGAAATGGCTAGTCGCAGGGCGTCGCAACCCTGCGTGGTAGGATAGTTTGCCATTCCCGCCAGGTGCTCGGTCAGGGCGGACTTGATGAAATTTGGTGTGGCGTGCTGCGGCTCGCCGATCGAGAGCTTGATTTCGCCGAGTCCGGCGGGCGGTACAACCCCGGCAAAAAGCTGGCGCAGCTTTTCGAAGGGATAGGGTTGCAACTGGTTTAGATGCGGATTCAAAGCGTTCCGGCGCGGACGCAATCGGCAAAAAAGAAGGAATTATAGATGGCCGTCGCCCATTCGAACCGGGAAACGCGCAAATCGGCAATGATGGCGCTGCTGCTGGGCGTGACCTTGTGGGGAACCATATGGTTCCCCTACCGTCTGCTGCATCAGGCCGGATTTTCTCCGGTTTTTTCTGCCGTGCTGACTGATGCGGTGGCGTTGGTGCTGGGCTGCCTTGTCTGGAGACAGGTACTTGGTTCCCGGCAGCGCTGGTCGTCGTTGCTGTTGATCGCGCTGACTTCAGGTGCGGCCAATGTCGGCTTTGTCATCGGCACCGTCTATGGCGAAGTCATGCGCGTCATGCTGCTGTTTTACCTGGCGCCACTGTGGACCGTCTTGTTGGCCTGGCTGCTGCTCGGCGAGCGCACCGGTCGCGGCGGCATTGCTGTTCTGGTGCTGTCGTTTCTGGGCGCCGTGGTCATGCTCTGGCAGCCGCATCGGGGCATGCCCGTGCCATCTTCGGCGGCGGACTGGATCGGTCTCGGGTCGGGTTTGCTGTTCGCCTTGTCGAATGTTCTGGTGCGGCGCGGCGGTGACATCGACAACCGGTTCAAGTCCCTGGCCGCCTTTCTCGGCGTCATCCTGGTCGGCGCGCTGCTTTTGCCTTTCGATCCGACGTCGGTGCAGGCAATAGTGGCTTTCGATGCGTCAACGCTCGGCATCGCACTTGCGACCGGTGTGGCGCTGGTGGTGGCGACGCGCCTGGTCTACTTCGGGATTACCCATCTGCCGGCGAACCGCGCCATCGTCATCATGCTGTTCGAGTTGGTGGTGGCTGCGCTGGCCGCCTGGCTGCTGGTCGGCGAATCGATGAGCGGCAGGGAATGGATGGGCGGCGTCTTGATCGTGGCGGCGAGCTTGCTGTCGGGCAAGCTCGAAGCGGAGCAGGGCGCTGCTACGGTTGGCGCTGCCGATGGCGAAAGTCAAAAGCTGCCGTGAACCGCCTTGATGAGCCCAATCAGCCCAATCAGCGCGTGGCGGATTGCTCGCCGAATTGAGCGAGATTGACGCGCTCGGCGGCTTTCCAGCCTTTCTTGCGGTGTTCGGCGACGACATTGGTAAAGATGCCGCCGCGCACATTGAATCGGGCCGTCAGGCGCATGAAGCGCGGCTTAGTGACCTTGACCAGATCATCCAGAATCCGATTGGTGACGTTCTCATGAAAATGACCTTCGTCGCGAAAACTCCAGATATAGAGTTTCAGGCTCTTCAGTTCGACACAGAGTTTGTCGGCCACATAGTCGAGCGTCAGGACCGCGAAATCCGGCTGTCCGGTTTTCGGACAGAGGCAGCTGAACTCGGGAATCTCCATGTGGATATGGTAGTCGCGGTGTGCCGCGGGATTGGCGAAGGTTTCCAGGGTCTTGGCTGGCTGGCTGGGCATGGCAATCGTCTCGGTACGAGTCTCGGTATGAAAAGCGGTTGCGATTATAATCCGCCGACTATATGTGCCTGTGCCGGGGTCAATGACCGGGCCATGGCGGACTCTGAAGACTATCGATTGCCTGCCGCGTGCGCCTGACCAAACTCAAACTCGCTGGATTCAAGTCCTTCGTCGATCCCACCATCGTCCTGCTGCCAGGGCAGTTGGTCGGCGTCGTTGGTCCCAATGGCTGTGGCAAGTCAAATATCATCGACGCAGTGCGCTGGGTACTGGGCGAATCGAAAGCTTCGGAACTGCGCGGCGAGTCGATGCAGGATGTCATTTTCAATGGCTCCGGCCAGCGCAAGCCGGTCGGCCGAGCCAGCGTCGAGATGTTCTTCGACAACGCTTCCGGGCGAGTCGGCGGGCAGTGGTCGCAATACGCCGAAATCGCCGTCAAGCGCCTGCTCGACCGGCAAGGCAACTCCAGCTACTACATCAATAATCTGCATGTCCGGCGGCGCGATGTCATTGATCTGTTCCTCGGTACCGGTCTCGGTCCGCGCGCCTATGCCATCATCGGCCAGGGCATGATTTCGCGCATCATCGAAGCCAAACCCGAAGATCTGCGCTTGTTTCTCGAAGAAGCCGCTGGCGTCAGCAAATACCGCGAGCGGCGCAAGGAAACCGAGAACAGACTCGCCGATGCGCGCGAGAACTTGCTGCGCCTCGATGACATCCGCAATGAGCTCGACGGGCAGATCGGCCGGCTCGAAGTGCAGGCCGAAGTGGCGCAGCAGTATCGCGATCTGCAGAACCAGCTGGTCCGCCGGCAAAATCTGCTGTGGCTGAAGAAGCGCAATGCCGCTCGCGCCGATGCCGATCGGCA
The DNA here is from genome assembly GCA_903888645.1 of uncultured Pseudomonadota bacterium. Classification (GTDB taxonomy): domain Bacteria; phylum Pseudomonadota; class Gammaproteobacteria; order Burkholderiales; family Rhodocyclaceae; genus CAISUK01. The sequence continues at coordinate 4,635 of CAISUK010000544.1, forward strand.
AGCGCGCGAAGTCGATGTTTCAGTCAACAAGCTGGAAGAGGAAACAGCCCAGCTGCGTGAAATCGAAGCGCGCGTCGAGCACGCCAGGGAAGCGCATTACGCGGCCAGCGACGCCTTGCATGCCGCTCAATCAGAAATGGTTGCGGCCAAGGCTGAGGTGACCCGGCTAGAAAGCGAAATCGCCCATTTGCGCGATTCGCGCCAGCGCCTGGAAACGCGCCTGGCCCAGCTTGCCGTCGAGGATGGGCATTGGCGTTCGCAACTGGCTGAGCTCGAACAGGAACGGATGCGCTGGCAGGCATTGCAGGACAACGTGCGTGGCCGCGTTGACGGTTGCGATGCGCGCCACACCGACGCAGCGGCGCGCCTGCCCGACGCAGAAGAGGCGGTGCTTTCTGCCGCTGCTGCGCTGACCGATGCGCGGCGCGGTCTCAACGAAGCCGAGCAGGGTGTGCGCCTGGCCGAGGCTGACCGTGCCCATGCCGCCCGCGCGCTGGAGAACCTGGCGGCCCGGCGGGCGCGCCTCGAACAGGAGCTCAACACGCTGACCCAGCCAGATCAGCTGCAATTGGCTGCTACCCGCGATGCTGCGGCCGTCGCCGAGGCGCAACTCGACGATGCGCAACAGCGTCTGGGCGAACTGCAAACGAGCTTGCCTGCCATGGAAGCGCATTTGCGCGAGGTTCGCGAGCGCCTGCAAACGGCGCATCGCCAGCTGACCGAGAGCAGTGCCCGGCATGACGCGCTTCAGCAGCTGCAACGGCGCGTGCGCCAGAGCGGCGACATGGGCGATTGGTTGAAAGCCCGCGGCCTCGAATCAGCGCTGCCGCTGTGGCAGTCAATTCACGTCGAGGCGGGCTGGGAGACGGCCGTGGAGGCGGTGCTGCGCGAGCGATTGGCGTCGGTCGCGGCGACCCCGGAAATGGCGGTCCAGGCGCTGCGCGAACCGCCACCGGCGGTGTTTTCCCTGCGGCTGACCGATGCGCCTGCAGCGCTGATTCCAACTGCTGATGCGCTGCGCGATAAAGTGCGCTGTGACGACAAAGGCATCTCGGCGGTGCTCGACGATTGGCTCGCCGGCGTGGCCACCGCCGAGGACCTCGAAGCGCTTGTGGCGAATCGGGAGAAATACGCCGGGCGACGCTTTGTCAATCGTGCCGGCCACATTCTTTCTGATCACGGCCTCCTGCTTTATGCACCGGACACGCGCACCCATGGCGTCATCGAGCGGCAGCGTGAGATCGAAGAACTCGAGGCAACCATCGCGCTGCGCCAGACCGACGAAGAAATCGCGCGCCAGGCTCAGGATGAAGCCGGCCATCGGCACGGCGAAATACAAGCCGAACTGACGGCAACGCGGCGCAGTGTTCAGGAGTTGCAGCAGCGTCTGCATGCGGCGCAGGTGGAGGCGCTCAAGTTGGCGCAGCTCCAGGAGCGTTATGACGCTCGTGTAACGCAGATCAGCCGCGACGTGGAGGAAATTGCCGTTGGCGAAGCCGGCGAACGTGAAGCTCAGGTCATCGCCGAAAGCGAGTCGGTGCGCTGTCGCGACGCCTTGCAAGCGGCGCGCGGCTTCGTCGAGGCGGCACTGCAGCTGCAACTCAATCGCGACACGGCGCTGCGCGAGGCGCGCGCGCTCGAACATCAACTGGCGCGTGAGGCCCAGGAAGCGAAATTTTCGGCACGTGAATGCCAGACGAGGCTCGAGGATAACGCCCGAGCGCAGGAGACGGCCGTCGCGCAATTGGCGCGTGTGGTCGCCGAAAATGATGTGGCGCATGGCGAAATCTCGGCAATCAGCGATGCCGTGCTCCTTGAGCAGTTGCAGGGGGCGCTCGCCAGTCGCGAGCGGCAAGAGGCGCAACTCGCTGAATTCCGCAACGCCCTGGAATCCGTATCGGCTAATCTGCGCGCGCTTGACGAGATTCGCCTGAAGGTCGAGCAGGGATTGACGCCGCTGCGCGACAAAATCAATGACATGCGCTTGAAGCAGCAGGCCGCCCAGCTCAATGCCGAGCAATTCGCGGAACGACTCAGCGAGGCTGGCGTGATTGGTGAGGAGAGCGAGGCGGCGCTGGCCGCCGAACTGACGCCGGGCCTGCGCGATAGCGTGTTGGCCGGCGACATTACCCGTCTGACGCAGGAAATCGAAGCGCTCGGTTCAGTGAACCTGGCGGCTTTGGAAGAGCTGACGATTGCTAGTGAGCGCAAGGGCTTCCTCGATGCGCAATCGGCCGACCTGGCGGAAGCGATCGATACGCTGGAAGATGCCATTCGCCGCATCGACCGCGAGACCCGCGAGCAATTGCAGGAGACCTACAACCAGGTCAATACGCATTTCGGCATTCTCTTCCCGCAGTTGTTTGGCGGTGGCGAGGCGAAGTTGATTCTCACCGGCGATGAGATTCTCGATGCCGGCATTCAGGTCATGGCGCAGCCGCCAGGCAAGAAAAACAGCACCATTCACCTGCTTTCCGGCGGCGAGAAGGCGTTGACGGCGATCGCTCTGGTATTTGCCTTGTTCCAGCTCAATCCGGCGCCGTTCTGTCTGCTTGACGAAGTTGATGCGCCGCTCGACGATTCCAATACCGAGCGCTTCTGCGCCATGGTCAAGCGCATGTCGCCACAGACCCAGTTTCTTTTCATCAGTCACAACAAGATTGCTATGGAAATGGCTCAGCAACTGATCGGAGTCACTATGCAAGAGCAAGGCGTTTCGCGGGTGGTCGAGGTCGACATGGAGGAAGCACTGCGCATGACTGAAGAATTGGCGGCATGACATGGTACTCAGCGAACTGCAGATCAGCCTGATCGGACTCGGCGCCGTTGGCATCGGTGCCGTCTGGGCCTACAACAAGTGGCAGGAACACCGCCATCGCAAGGCCGCCGAGCGGGTCTTTCGCGGCGAGCAAGCGGATGTGCTGCTCGATAAGGAGAAAGACTCATTAGGCAAGGGCCGATCAGAGAAGGGCCGTGCCGAACCTGGAACCGCCGCACAAGAACCCGTCGATAAGCGGCCATCTGAAATGCAGCCAACCGCCCGCGTCGAACCAGCGCTGGCGACCAGCGAAAAACACCCGGTGGTTTCGCCGGAAAAGCCCCCGGCAAAGCCGTTACAGGACCCGCCCGAAGAAATTCTCGATGCAGTGATCGACGCCGTGGTTCGCCTCGAACTGGCTGACCCAATTCCCGCGCAGCGAATTCGCGACGTGCAGCGCCCCCTGGCGGGACGGCTGAGCAAGCCGCTGCGCTGGGTGGGATTCGACGATGAATCGCAATGGTGTGAAATCGGCGCAAGGGACGTTGCCTCCTATCAATTCTTGCGCGCAGGGTTGCTGTTGGCCAATCGTGCCGGGGCGCTCAGCGAAACAGAACTTCAGGATTATCGGCTGGGCATGCAGGAATTGGCGACTCGGTTAGCCGCCACAATTGAGCTCCCTGATGCCGCTGAATCATTGTCGCGAGCCGTTGCGCTCGATGAAGCCTGCGCCAGTGTCGATATCCAGATCGCCGTGCATGTGGTGCATCGCGAGGCTTTGCCGATGAAGGGGCCGCAACTGTCGGCGTTTGCCAAGGCGGCCGGACTCGATCTGCGCGAAGATGGTCTCTTCTACGGCTGCGACGCCGGCGGTGCGACCCAATTCACGATGACCAATCTCGGCTCGCTGCCGTTCGTCGCCGCCGAAATGGATTCGCTGTCGACCCATGGCATCACTTTCTGGCTGGACGTACCGCGGGTTGCCAATGCCGCGGTGGTTTTCGACCGGATGATCGCTGTCATCCGAGAGATGGCAACCAGCCTCGATGGTGTGATGGTAGACGACCAGCGCAGCCCCCTTTCGGACGCAATGCTGCTCGACATTCTTGGCAAGATTGTCGAAATACAGCAGAAGCTCTCCGGACTGGGCATCGTCCCCGGTAGCACGAGGGCGCTGCGTCTGTTTGCCTGATGGCGGCGCCGACGACTGCTGTGGACCGCGCCGCAGCACTGCGTGGCGCAATCGAGCGGCATAATCATGCCTATTACGTGCTCGATCAGCCGACGCTTCCCGATGCGGAATTCGACCAACTCTTTAGAGAACTGCAGGCTCTCGAGAGCGATTACCCGGAGCTGGTGACTGCCGATTCGCCGACCCGGCGCGTCGGCGGCCAGCCCCTTGCGGCATTTGGCCAAGTCAAGCATGGCGTGCCGATGCTGTCGCTAAACAATGCGTTCGCTCCTGACGAGGCAGTGGCATTCGATCGACGCTGTCGCGAGGCGCTCGAGCATGACAATGTCGAGTACGCGGTCGAGCCCAAATTCGATGGTTTGGCCATCACCCTGATTTACCAGCACGGTGCGTTCGTCACAGGCGCTACGCGCGGCGATGGCTTTAACGGCGAAGATGTCACTGCCAATCTGCGCACGGTCCGGAACATGCCGTTGCGCTTGCAGGGAAGCATGTTGCCCGAATCCTTGGAAGTGCGCGGCGAAGTGCTGATGTTGCGCAGCGATTTCGAGCGACTGAATGCACACCAGCGGACCAGCGGAGCCAAGGAATTCGTCAATCCGCGCAATGCCGCTGCTGGCAGCTTGCGGCAGTTGGACCCGAAGGTTTCGGCGCGGCGCCCTTTGCGTTTCTTCGCCTATGCGGTGGCCGAGATGGCAGGAGCGGAGTGGCCGGCGACCCACGCCGGATTGATGGCGCTGCTGGCCGGATGGGGTTTCAAAGTGGCCGCCGAAGCCGCCCTGACAACCGCTGTCGATGGTCTGCTCGAGTATTACGCCCGCATTGGCGAAGCGCGACCGAGCCTGCCCTATGACATCGATGGTGTGGTCTACAAGGTCAATCGTCTCGATGAACAAGCAACGCTGGGCTTCGTCTCACGGGCGCCACGATTTGCCATCGCCCACAAATTCCCTGCCCAGGAGGCACTGACAACGGTCGAAGCGATAGAGGTCCAGGTTGGTCGCACCGGCGCGATCACACCGGTGGCACGGTTGGCGCCGGTGTTCGTCGGCGGCGTAACCGTCACCAACGCGACCTTGCATAACGAGGACGAAGTTCGGCGCAAGGATGTGCGTGTCGGCGACACGGTGATCGTGCGCCGCGCCGGCGATGTCATTCCCGAAGTGGTTGCCATCGTGGCGGAAAAGCGCGCCGACGACGCTGTTGCGTTTGTCATGCCGACAGCCTGCCCGGTGTGCGGCTCGGTTGTCGAGAAACTTCCCGACGAGGCGATAGCCCGCTGCAGCGGCGGGTTGGTTTGTCCGGCACAGCGCAAGCAGGCGTTGCTGCATTTTGCCTCGCGCCGTGCCATGGATATCGAAGGTTTGGGCGACAAACTGGTCGAACAGCTTGTCGATAACGCGATTGTCAAGTCACCGGCCGATCTCTACAAGATGGGCATTCTTGGCCTGCAGACCTTGGCCGGCCTGGAGCGGATGGCCGACAAATCGGCTGCCAATCTGCTGGCCGCCATCGCAGCGAGCAAGACGACGACCCTGGCCCGCTTTATCTATGCTCTGGGCATTCGCAACGTCGGCGAGGCGACGGCCCGCGATCTGGCGCGGCATTTCGGCAAACTCGATAATTTGCTCGAGGCTGGCGAGGAACTGCTGATGCGTGTACCTGACGTCGGGCCGGTAGTGGCGGCTTCGATCAGCCACTTCTTTCGCGAGCCGCACAACCTGGAAGCGATCGCCCAATTGCGTGCCGCCGGTGTGAACTGGACCGAGGGCGAAGCTGTGGGCAACCTGTCATCAGCAATTGCCGGCAAGACCTTCGTTCTGACCGGCGCGCTACCGACGCTGACGCGTGACGAGGCTCGTGACATGATCGAAGCTGCCGGTGGCAAGGTGGCGGGTTCGGTGTCGAAGAAGACGGACTACGTCGTGGCCGGCGCAGAGGCCGGCTCCAAGCTCGAAAAAGCGCAACAATTGAGCCTCACTATTCTCGACGAATCTCAACTCAGGGAGTTGCTGCAACAATGAAAACAATCACCAAAGCGGTCTTTCCGGTCGCCGGAATGGGCACGCGATTTTTGCCGGCGACCAAGGCCAGTCCCAAGGAGATGATGCCCATCGTCGACAAGCCGCTGATCCAGTATGCCGTCGAAGAGGCGGTCGCCGCCGGCATCACCGACATGATCTTCGTCACCGGCCGCTCCAAGCGGGCCATCGAGGACCACTTCGACAAGGCCTACGAACTCGAGACCGAACTGGAGCTGCGGGGCAAGACTCAGATGCTTGAGTTCGTGCGCAATATGCTGCCGAGAAACATCAACTGCATTTATATCCGCCAAGCCGAAGCGCTGGGTCTGGGGCACGCCGTGTTGTGCGCCAAACCGGCGATCGGCGACGAGCCTTTTGCCGTGTTGCTGGCCGACGATTTGATCGACGGCACGCCGCCGGTGATGAAACAGATGGTCGATACCTATGATTATTATCATTGCTCGGTGCTCGGCGTGCAGGACGTGCAACGCGCCGATACACGCAGCTACGGCATTGTCGCGTCGCGGCCGCTGGCAGAGCGGCTGGAGCAGATCAGTGCGATCGTCGAGAAGCCAAAGCCCGAAGATGCACCATCGACCCTCGCCGTGGTCGGCCGCTACGTGTTGACGTCGCGTATCTTTCACCATCTGGAGAACGTCAAGCCTGGTTCGGGCGGTGAAATCCAGTTGACCGACGGCATCGCTTCGCTGCTTGGCGAACAGCAAGTGCTGGCCTATCGTTATTCCGGTGTTCGCTACGATTGTGGGTCGAAGCTCGGCTACCTGCAGGCTACCGTGGAATTTGGGCAGCGCCATCCGGAAGTCGGCGAAGCATTCCGCGACTATCTTGAGCAGCGCGCAAAGTGATTCGTGTTGGCTCGGCGCGATGCCACAACCAGCCTGAAGTTGTCGGCTGACCGCTGATCCGGCCATGACTCCCGACGAAGCGCAGGAGATTTTCTTCGCAGCGGAACTGCTTTACTCGACGGAGGTGCTTGCCGCCGCAATTGCCCGACTCGCCGACGAAATCAGCACGGTGCTGGGCGCGACCCAGCCACTGCTGCTGCCAGTGATGAATGGGGCGCTCGTATTTGCCGGCCAGTTATTGCCGCAACTGAAGTTTCCGCTGGAACAGGATTACCTGCAGGTGACGCGTTACGGCAATTCCACAGCCGGCGGGCAGTTACGCTGGCTGGCAGAACCGGCCGAAGAGCGGCTGGCCGGACGCACGGTGCTGGTTATTGACGACATTCTCGACGAGGGAATCACGCTGGCGGCGATCAAGGCGCGGCTTCTGGCCGGTGGCGCTGCCGCCTGCTATACCGCTGTCCTCGTCGATAAATACACCGGCCGGGAGAAACCCATTACTGCAGATTTTGTTGGTCTGACCATTCCGAATCGCTATGTCTTCGGCTTCGGCATGGACTTGCGCGGCAGTTGGCGAAACCTGCCGGCACTGTATGCCCTGAAGGAATAGTCTTTTGGAATAGCCTTTTCTATCCGGCTCAGGCCGCCGCTTCGCGACTGGCCCGTTTGCGCTCATGTTCCTTGAGGTAGCGTTTGCGCAGGCGAATGGACTTCGGTGTGATCTCCACCAGTTCGTCGTCGGCAATGAACTCGACGGCCGACTCGAGCGTCAGTTGCACCGGCGGAACCAGGCGCACGGCTTCGTCGGTACCCGAGGCGCGCACATTGGTCAGTTGCTTGCCCTTGATCGGATTGACCACCAGGTCGTTATCGCGGCTGTGTATACCGATGATGATACCTTCATAAAGTGGGTCGCCGGGACTGACAAACATGCGGCCGCGATCCTGCAATTTCCATAACGCATAAGCCACGGCCGGGCCATCTTCCGCGGAGATGAGCACGCCATTGCGTCGCTCGGCCATGTCGCCACCCATCGGACCGTAGTCGTCGAAGATGTGGCTGGCCATGCCGGTGCCGCGTGTCAGGGTCAGAAATTCGCCCTGAAAGCCGATCAAGCCGCGCGCCGGAATGCGGTATTCGATACGCACCCGACCGCGACCATCGGGTTGCATGTCCTGCAAATCGCCACGCCGGCGGCCAAGTTCTTCCATGACGCCGCCCTGGTGTGTTTCTTCGACATCCACGGTGAGCAACTCATAGGGTTCCTGCTTTACGCCATCGACTTCCTTGAACAGGACGCGTGGCCGGGAGACGGCCAACTCGTAACCTTCGCGGCGCATGGTCTCAAGCAGAATGGTCAAGTGCAGTTCGCCACGACCCGATACCAGGAAGACATCGGCATCTTCGGTGTCCTCGACGCGCAGGGCAACGTTGGCGAGCAACTCTTTATTGAGACGTTCGCGAATTTGCCGACTGGTGACGAACTTGCCTTCCTTGCCGGCGAGCGGTGAGGTGTTGACCTGGAAGTTCATGGTCAGGGTTGGTTCGTCGACGACCAGTGGCGGCAGCGGCAGCGGCGTATCCATCGCACATATCGTGACGCCGATGCCGACCTGGTCAATGCCGGTGATCAGCACGATGTCGCCGGCTTCGGCGAGGTCGGCCTGTTCGCGCTCGAGCCCTTTGAACATCAGGATCTGGCCGATCTTGGCCTTGCCGCGACTTTCGTCGCCGTACATCACCACCACTTCCTGACCAGATTTGATGCGGCCCTGCTTGATGCGGCCGATGCCGATGCGTCCGACATAACTCGAATAGTCGAGCGAGCAGATCTGCAGTTGCAGCGGCCCTTCGGAATCGACATCGGGTTGCGGCGTGTGCTTGAGGATCGCCTCGTAGAGCGGCCGCAGATCGGTGCCGGGCTTGTCTGAATCGAGCATGGCATAGCCATTCAGCGCCGAAGCGAAAACCACCGGAAAATCCAACTGCTCTTCGGTGGCGCCGAGCTTGTCGAACAGATCGAATGTGTGGCCGATCACCCAGTCCGGTCGCGCCCCGGGACGGTCGATCTTGTTGATCACGACGATCGGCTTGAGTCCAAGGGCGAGTGCCTTGCGCGTCACGAAGCGGGTTTGCGGCATCGGACCTTCGACGGCATCGACCAGCAATAGCACGCCATCCACCATGGACAATACCCGCTCGACCTCGCCTCCGAAGTCGGCATGACCCGGCGTGTCGACGATATTGATGTGGGTACCTTCGTAATCGATCGCACAGTTTTTTGCGAGAATTGTAATTCCGCGTTCCTTCTCCAGATCGTTCGAATCCATCACCCGTTCGGTGAGCTGCTGATAGGCGGCGAAGGTGCCGGACTGGCGGAGCAATTGATCTACCAGTGTGGTCTTGCCGTGGTCGACGTGGGCGATAATGGCGATGTTGCGGAGGGCTCGGGACATGGTATGGGTGGGCTATTAGCGAACTAATGCTGCGCTGCAAAAAGGGCGTGGATTATAGCACGGACTGGCGCTGCAAGGATGCCAGAATTCACTGAAAATCAAGGAGAAAGAGCGTGCTGGCCATTCTCGGAGGAAGCGGGCTGACCCAACTTGCCAATCTGGAAGTCACCCATCGTCAAGTGGTAAGAACGCCCTATGGGGAGCCTTCCGGTGCGCTCACTTTTGGCCGGATAGGCAAGCGCGATGTGGTATTTCTGGCGCGTCACGGCTATGGTCACACGATTCCGCCGCACCTCGTCAATTATCGCGCCAACATATGGGCACTGAAGCACAGCGCCGCTGCCGGACAGGTCGTCTCGGTGGCTTCGGTGGGCGGCATACGGGCCGACTTGGGCCCTGGCGCACTGGTTGTTCCGCAGCAGATCGTCGACTACACGTGGGGACGGAAATCGACCTTTCACGAGAGCATCGAGCAACCCGTGGTGCATATCGATTTCACCGAACCCTATGACAATGAGTTGCGCTGTCAACTGATCGCGGCGGCGCAGCGGTGCGGTGCCGCGCTTTCCAGTGGTGGCGTCTATGCGGCGACCCAGGGTCCCCGCCTCGAAACAGCCGCCGAGATCGGTAGGCTCGAGCGCGACGGTGCCGATATGGTCGGCATGACCGGCATGCCCGAAGCGGCGCTGGCGCGGGAAGCCGAATTGCCGTATGCGACCATAGCGGTTGTCGCCAATTGGGCGGCAGGTCGCGGCAATAATTCCCATTCGATCAGTTTCGATTCTCTGGAGCGAGTCTTGAGCGAAGGGATCGGCCGGGTCCACACCGTTATCGAAAGTTTTTGCGAGGTTGGCTGACGATGATCAGGGAGATTCTTCGTATGGGCGATGCGCGGCTGCTGCGTCAATCGCGACCTGTCGAACACTTCGCCAGCGCGAGTCTCGATGAACTCGTCGCCGACATGATCGACACCATGCATCATCATGACGGCGCTGGCCTGGCCGCGCCGCAGATAGGCGTGGATCTACGCGTGGTTGTCTTCGGCGGCGGGCCGACGCCTCGCTATCCCGATGCCGACGTGGTGCCCTTTACGGTCTTGTGCAACCCCGAAATTGCAATCATCGGCGAAGAACAGGAGGAGGGCTGGGAAGGCTGCCTGTCGGTTCCCGGTCTGCGCGGCGTCGTGCCACGCTGGCAGCGCTTGCACTATGCCGGCTTCGATGCCACCGGCCAGCGCATCGAACGCACAGCAGAAGGATTTCATGCCCGGGTTGTGCAGCACGAATGCGATCATCTTGACGGATTTCTCTACCTTATGCGAATACGTGACTTTCGTTCGTTTGGATTCACGGACGTCCTAAATCTCCCACCAATGCAGGATTAGAGGCCTGTATAGCGTTCGCAGTGAGTCGGGATAGTTCGTTGCAATTCGCGAAAAAAGGGGGTATCGCAGCGGGTAAGACTTCGCGATACCCGAAAACAAAGCGGGTATCGCCGGGAGCCACGGAGGAAGCCATGCTCACCGATACCAGCATCCGCAACGCCGAGCCCGGCAAGGCGTCCGTCAAGCTGACGGATGGAAAAGGGCTATACATAGAGTTTCGCCCGACTGGCGCCAAACTCTGGCGCTACCGCTACCGCATCAATGGCAAGGAGAATCTCTTTGCGTTGGGCGAGTACCCCGGCAAAGCCATTCCTGATGGCGAGAACGACGAGGCCCGCGCGACCCGGATCGCTGCCGGCGTTCTGACCTTGGCGGAAGCGAGGCAAGCCCGCGAGGACGCGCGCCGACAGGTCAAGCAGGGGGTTCACCCGTCTCAAGCACGCAAGCTTGACAAGATCCGTCAAGCGAACGAAGCGAACTCGACATTTCGCGCCGTGCTGGGCGAGTGGATCGATAACCGCCATTGGGCCCCCAACACAAAGGCGAACCGAATGTCGCAGATTGAGATGCACCTGCTCCCGGCCATTGGCGATCTGCCCATTCGCCAAGTTACGGCCGCCCATATCCTTGATTTGCTCAAGCGGGCCGAGAAGAAGGAATCAGACACCCGCTCAAGGAAGCAGGGGGCCGATACCCGCATTGTCGGCGGCGGCACCGTAGTTCTGAGGTTGCGCCAGATCATCGCCGGAACGTTCGACCACGCGGTTGCCACGTTGCGCGCCGATACCAATCCGGCCTTGTCATTTCGCCGGGCATTCAAGGTGCCGAGGGTGACGCACAAGGTACCGCTGACACGCGCCCAGGTTGGTGAGCTGCTGCGCGTCCTCGATGACTACCCAAGCATCTTCCAAACCGGAGCGGCCTTGCGGCTTCTGTGGCTGACTCTGGCGCGGCCGAGCGAGATGGCCGGAGCGGAGTGGGCAGAATTCGATCTGGACGCGGCAACCTGGACGATACCCGGGGAGCGCATGAAGATGTCCAAGGAACATGTCATGCCGTTGCCGACACAGGCGGTCGTCGAACTGCGCCGGCTGCAGGCGCTATCCGGCCACCGCAAGTTCGTCTTCACGCATCGCGACCGCCGCGACGAGCACATGAGCTCCGCCGCGATGAACAAGGGTATCGTGCGACTGAAACTGGCTTTCGAATTCACGCCCCATGCCGCGCGAACAACAGCATCGACATTGCTTAACGAGATGGGCTACCGCGGCGAAGTGATTGAAAGCCAGCTAGCGCACCAGGAGCGCAACGCTGTGCGGCGGGCTTACAGCCAGGCCACCTATCTGGAAGAGCGCCGGGCGATGATGCAGCAATGGGCGGACATGACCGATAACTGGCGCGAAGGGGCGCAGGTTGTGCCGATCCGCGGAGGGAAAACAGCATGAAAATAGAATTAATCAAGCCCTATCCGCGCAGAGAGGACTGGCGCATGAAGGTGGATGGTTTAACGCTCGGCAGTGTCTGGCGTCACAACAAGACCGGCGAGTATCTGGTGAGTAACGTTACGGAACGTTTCACCACGCCTGAAGCTGCATTCAAGGCGGCAAAGAAGCAGATCAAGAGAGTTTTAACCGTCGCCTGACGGACTCAGGCAAAGCGGCGGGCAAGGTGTTAAGGGGATTAGTAATTACCAACGACCGTATTAGGGTGAATTGTTATGTCCCACCAATTCAGGACGGCGGATCGCTCCAGTCGGCGTTCGATGTCTATTTTCTCGTTACCGCAAATTTTGACGCCGTTCTCGTAGACGGCATCCAGCAAACTGGCGACGGTGCGCATTCCTTTCCAGCAGAAGTTGCCGGCACGATTGATTACCGTTTCCACGGTGCTCAGCAAGTCGCCATTCCATGATTTCTCCAGTCCCGCCCAATAGCGCTCAATGGCGTTGTAT
>CAISUK010000545.1 GCA_903888645.1 uncultured Pseudomonadota bacterium
CGAGAAGAAACTCGGCGAGGTAGGCGCCATCCTGACCGGTGATGCCGGTGATGAGTGCGACTTTATTGGTCATGATGATTCGATGGCAGGTGGGTTCTGGATGGCGCTTGTCGGGCAGTCCCACAGTTTACATGATGCGCTGCAATATCCCTAGAGCGATTGTGCCAATGGGATAGTGCGGCGAATCGGGACAAGCAAAAATCGACAAACCCCGCACGGGGCGGGGTCTGGGATGGAGCCGAAGGTAAGACTAGGCGTTGGGGGCCTGGCGCGGCGGGCGTATGCACAACACATCGACGATGTGGTGGCTCCGGTGTGCGTGCAGAACATCGAACGGCCGTGGTTGCGGGCAAGCCTTGATGGCATGACGTGGGATGGATCGCGGATCGTCGAAATCAAATGCGGGCGACACGTATATCGCGAAACGGCCATGTTTCGCAGCGTGCCTCGGCAATACGTCGGGCAGGTGCAACACATCATGGCCGTGACGGGTGTCGCCCAGATCGATTTTTGGTGTTATTGGCCGGGGTGTGTTCCGGTGTTGATCACGGGCGAACGTGATGCCCTGTATATCCGCAGGTTGATTGCGGCGGAGGAATTGATTTGGGCGCGGCTGAATGACGCACGGGGCCAAGCGTAGCAAGAACCTAAGCTGAAAGGGAATGAATGGTGACGCTGTCCAACCGACACAATCAGGCAGAATAGCCAGCTTCGCGTTGATGACGAATCGCCAGAATCAATACGGCATCGTGTTCCGGTTCATGACTATAGAGGGCGACATAGCCGGTCTTGCCACGGGAAATGATCAACTCTCGGATATCGCTGTCCACCGGTCGTCCGATCAAGGGATGGCGTTTCAAAATCGACACCGCCTCGGTGATCAGGTCGACCGTCTCGGCAGCGCCAACGGGATCGGACTCGAGCAGGAAGTCGGTCAGGCGGTCGATGTCGGCGAAGGCTTGAGGCGAATAGGTCAGGCGTGCCACGAACGCGCCTTGGGTTTGGTGGCATTTTCACCGGACACTTTGGCCCTCAAGTAAGCATGCACGTCGTCAGCATCGAAGCCCTTCGCGGTCTCGATCATTTCGCGCCGGGCATGTTGCGCGTCGCCGATGAACCTGGCCCGCTGTTCGGTGGCGGTGGCTGCTTGTTCAATGGCCGAGACCATGAAGGCATGCGGCGATATGCCCATTTGTTGTGCGGCTTGGGTGGCACGTTGTTTCAGCGCTTCAGGAAGCTTCAGGGAAGTGGTCGTCATGGGCTTACCCTCAATTGCATGGTGTTACCACAGTAACACCCATAGTTCGCCAAGGCAATGTGGAAGCGTTTCAAGATGGGCCTTTTTTGCACTCTTGAATTGCGATGGCTCTGCCTCGCGTCGCAGAGATGGTATTGCTTTTTCTTGTCTCCACAAATAATAAAAACGGAGATCAGCTTCGACCCCGCCAAGCGTGCGCGCAACTGGACTGGTCGGGTGCGTTATCGAAGAAGATATCCGTAAAGACTACCGTGAGCCTCGTTACCTTGCCCTTGGGATGATCGGTAAGCCAGTGGTGCAAAAACTATGGCATCGACGATTGAGCACCCCAATGCGCTTCAAAATCAAAGGATAGCTGCCGATGATGTTTGATC
>CAISUK010000546.1 GCA_903888645.1 uncultured Pseudomonadota bacterium
CGATATCCTCCACAGACGCGATGTGTACCGTAACTGCCGTAGGTGGCGCCGGCTTCCAGCGCAGCGCCGGGTTGGCCATCTTCCGTAAATATGGAAATAACACCGCCGGACGAATTGCCATAGAGCGCAGAGAAGGGGCCGCGCAGGACTTCGAGGCGCCCCGCAGAACCAATATCGAAGTTCGACACCTGACCCTGACCATCAGGCATCGTCGCTGGAATACCATCGGCATAAAGCCTGATACCGCGCACGCCAAATGTGGAACGGGCACCAAAACCGCGCGATGAAATCTGCAGATCCTGTGCGTAATTCTGCCGATTCTGGGCAACGATTCCCGGCACGCGCGCCAGCGACTCGGAAAGATTCACTTGCAGCTGCTGATCCTGCAGTTGCGACTTGTCCACCACATCGATCGACACCGGCAGATCGAAACTCGATTGCTCGACCCTTGTTGCTGTGACGACGATGGTCTGCGTCGTTGACGCCGCCGCCGGTTCAGCGGAATTGGCGACAGAGACGGTTAATACGTTGCTGGCGATCAGCGTGACGCCGGCCATCGATATGCTGCGAACTTTCATGGTTGTTGAGCCTTTGTTGGAGTTATCGGTTAACAACGCAATTATTCGGCTTTTGCGCGTTTGGCGTAATCGACGATCTACTGAGTCGTATCTCATGATTTTCATGAGTCGGCCCTTTGGACTCTTTGAGAGGCCAGCGCATTCAGCAAAAGCCCGTCAATCGGCGATGCGGAAAATCACAGGGATGTCGATGGAAAGATCGATGCCAGCCAACTGCGTCGGCAGCGCCGGCAAGGGCATGGCGAGGCGCAACATCTCCAGCGCTTGCTCGTCGAGCGTGTCGAAACCGCTTGAGCGCGCCAGGTGGTATTCGCGAACCCGGCCGTCGGCACCGATGTTGAGCTTGAGCAGCGCCGTGCCTTGCCAATTGCGCATCAATGCCAGCCGCGGATAGCGTTTGAAATGATCGACCGCCTCGGCCACGGCGCGGTTATAACCCGCCAGAGCGCCAGGATCGGCAGTGCGCAGCTGCGTTGGATTGATCGTGGTGGCGGCGACCGGTCGGGAGTCGATGCTCGGTTGCTCCACTGCAGCCGGCGCCGCCGTGAGTATGGTCGCGGTAGCAGCAGCTTCGGCAATGGGTGCCAAAGCTGGCGCCGACTCGGCAAGTTCCGATTGCGAAATTGTCCGCTCGCTAGCGCCTTGCGGGATGGGCGTCCGTGCTGGCGCCGCCGCATGGATTTCCGCCGCGTTAAAGTTCGGCAAGGGCAACGGCAGCGCGACACTCAATGGCAGCAGAGGATGCTCGGCCAGATGCCACTGTGCCATTGGGTAAGCCAAAACGGCAACATGGAAGACGACGGAGGCGAGCACCGCCCGTCGCCACGAAAAGGCGGCCACATTCCGTTCCGGCGTCGCGGCCGAAGCCAAAGAATAGCCTGTAATATTCAGCGGAATAGCGAGTGCCACGTTGAAACTCCATCGACAGATGGAATCAGGGTAGATGAGCGATGGCAGCGCGTAAACGGGCGGAACTGCGGTTAATGAATTTCATGAGCCGCAGCACAGCGGGTCAGCCTGAAATACTGCCAGCAAAGCCCGCTTTCGCCGCGCCTTGAAATAGGCGATGAACAAATCGACATGGCGCGACGACCCGCCATCAGTGGCAGCGTGCCGACTGATTCATGACATCATCGTAAGACTCCATAAAGTCCTCGAACTGCTCTCCATCGGCCTGCTCGGCAACGATCTCCGGTAATTTCAAGTGCCGTCTGCCGCCATGGTCTGGCAGGAGCAAAGTGACTACAGTTGTCATCGCCGCCCGGGCCGCATACCATGCGCACATGGAACCTACCGAAGACCCCGCAATCCTGCGCGCGCGACTGCACGATCTTCAGGTCGAGCATCGCGATCTCGACCAGGTGATCCTGCAACTGACCGGTGCGCAGCCGCTGGATCAGTTGCTGCTGCAGCGGCTGAAGAAGCGCAAACTCAATCTGAAAGACCGCATCGCGTTCATCGAACAGATGCTTGAGCCGGATATTCCCGCCTGAGATATTCGTCATGGTCAGTCTGAAGATATCAGCCGAATCGCCTGTCAGCGATTGATAAACGGGAGCGACAAAACCTATGGCACATGCGGCTCCCACCCCCTTGTTGTTTCCCGAAGTCCGTTACGGCCTTTCTCTGTTTGCGCCATTTTCCTGGCTGTCGCGGGGACTTTCCGATCTCAAGCAGTCGCCCGGGTCAAGCATGCTGCATGGCCTCTGCTTTACTGTGCTTGGGTGGTTGCTTATGGGTACTTTTCGCCAGGCGGTCGAATTCGCTACGGCGGCGGCAACCGGCTTTATGCTGATCGGACCGTTCTCTGCGCTGGGCCTCTACGAGCTGTCCCGGCGCCGCGAGAAGAAGCTGCCCTGCACGCTGATGGACACAGTTGTCATCTGGCGTTCCAGCGCCGGCTCGATAGGCGTCTACTCGCTGCTGCTGATCCTGACTTATTTGCTCTGGGGACGCGCTTCCATGGCTGTCTTCAGCCTGTTTTACAGTGAAGGCATGCCCACCACCACCCATTTTCTGCATCAGCTCGGCGGCCTCGAGAACCTCAATTTCTTGATCGCCTATGGCACCGTCGGCGCATTCTTCGCGGCGGTAGTGTTCGCCTGCAGCGTCATATCCATTCCACTGATGCTCGACCGCGATGTCGACACGGTAACGGCGATGCTGACCAGTTGCTTCGCCGTGATTCGCAACCTGCCGACGATGCTTGTCTGGTCTCTGCTCATCGTCGCCATGGTGGTGATCGGCATTGGCACCGCCTATGTCGGGCTGATCATCACTATGCCCATTCTCGGCCACGCCAGCTGGCATGCCTATCGTGACCTGATCAATTCGCCGAAATAGGCTCGCAAACCGCGATCGCTCGTTGATTCGAGCGGCAGGTAGCGCGAGCAAACACCCGATATCAACCATTCAAGACGCCATGGAACTATCCCCCAGCCACCAATTTCCGCCCGAGCACTTCATCAATCGCGAGTTATCCCTGCTCGCCTTCAACCGCCGCGTCCTGGCACAGGCCGCTGACGCCCGTGTACCTCTGCTGGAGCGTCTGCGCTTTCTCTGCATCGTCTCGTCGAATCTCGATGAATTTTTCGAAATTCGCGTCGCCGGTCTCAAGGAACAAATCAAGGTCGGCAGTCGCGTCGCCGACGCCGACGGCTTGCCGCCACTGGAGCTTTTTGCCCGCGTCGTGCAGGAGTCGCATCATCTGATCGCCGAGCAATATGCCCTGCTCAACGATGTGATTCTGCCAGCTCTGGAGCAGGAAGGCATTGCCTTCATTCGCCGCAGTCTGTGGACTGAAGCGCAACAGGCCTGGATCCGCGATTACTTCTTCAGCGAAGTCATGCCGGTGCTGACGCCGATCGGCCTCGACCCGGCGCATCCGTTTCCCCGCGTGCTCAACAAGTCGTTGAATTTCGCTGTCGAACTCGACGGCAAGGACGCCTTCGGGCGCGTCTCCGGTGCTGCCATCGTCCAGGCACCGCGCGCCCTGCCGCGGGTCATCCAGTTGCCCAAGGAATTGACCGGCTTCGACTACGGTTTCGTGTTCCTCTCCTCGATATTGCACCAGCATGTCGGTGAATTGTTCGCCGGCATGCACGTGCTGGGCTGCTACCAATTCCGCGTCACCAGAAACTCCGACTTGTTTGTCGACGATGAAGAAGTCAAGAACCTGCGGACAGCGCTGCAAGGCGAATTGCCACAACGACACTTCGGCGATGCTGTGCGCCTCGAAGTCGCCGACAATTCGACCGAGGTCATGACAGATTTCCTCCTGCAGCAGTTCGGTCTTGGCCGCGAGGATCTCTACCGCGTGCCG
>CAISUK010000547.1 GCA_903888645.1 uncultured Pseudomonadota bacterium
ATCATCGAGATCGGTCGGCACCAATTCGAGAATCACCGCATCATCGTCGTTGCGGTGGATCAGCGCTTCGAAGCCACGACGTTCGCCGTCGCGCTCGATAAAAGCGCGAAATGGCAGCGGCGTCATGCCAACGCCATTCCAGATACGGCGACGAACCTGCGCGTCGAGGTTGCCGCCCAATTCGCAGATCCTCCGACCAACCAATGACTCCGCGGCGAGACCCAACAATCGCTCGGTATTGGCGCTGGCCTGCAAGACCACTGGCGATGCTGCGCCGAGCACCAGCAATGCACCATGGGGCTGAATGGACCCGGCAAACTGGATCAGCTCGCGATCGCAATTGGACAGATCTGCTTCGCCGAAAGCTGGTTCGACGTTTTTCATTTGCATTGGGAATCCGACGCTACGGGCACAAGGTGCAGCCGCGCATGGTCCCGTGCGATGCCTTCGTTGTCAATAGGAAAAACGCTTCGGCAGGCCGTCTTTCGCGAAGTTAACGCAATGTGTAAATCAGCTGATACACTACCGCTGTAATGCTTACATTGACAGTAGAAACCTCCCGGGCCTCGGTGAGTAATCCCCAAGCAACACGTCCCCACGCAATCGTAATCGGCAGCGGCTTTGGCGGGCTGGCGGCAGCGGTTCGCCTAGGCGCGCGCGGTTACCGTGTCACGGTTCTCGAAAAGCTCGACGCGCCCGGCGGCCGTGCTTACGTTTTTCGGCAGGACGGCTTCACCTTCGATGCTGGCCCGACGATCGTCACGGCGCCTTTTCTCTTTGAAGAACTCTGGCAGATGTGCGGCAGGCGTTTCGCCGATGATGTCGACTTGAGGCCGATGAATCCGTTCTACCGGATCATCTTCAACGACGGCACCAGCATGGAGTGCTCCGGCGATCCGGCGCAGATGCGTGCCGAAATCGGGCGACTGTCTCCCTCGGACGTGGCTGGCTATGAGCGCTTCATGGAGGTCAGCAAAGGGACCTACAAGGTCGGCTTCGAACAACTCGGACATATGCCGTTCAATTCCTGGGTCGATATGGCAAAGGTCGCCCCGGCGATGATCCGGCTGCAAAGCTATCGCACCATTTACGGCCTCGCCGCCAAATACGTCAAGGACGAGCGGCTGCGTTTTGCGTTGAGCTTCCATCCGCTTTTTGTCGGCGGCAATCCGTTCAACGTCACCTCGATCTATAGCCTTATTTCTTACCTCGAGCGCAGCCATGGGGTGCACTTCGCCATGGGTGGAACCGGTCAGTTGGTGAAAGGCCTGGTCAGCCTGATCGAAGGCCAGGGCAACAGCGTTCGCTACAATACGCAAGTCAGTCAGATAACCCTGAACGGGCGCAAGGCGACCGGCGTGTGCCTCGCTTCCGGCGAGGAAATTCGCGCCGATGTGGTCGTTTCGAATGCCGAGGTCGGCTGGACCTATCGCAATCTGCTGCCGGCCGAAGCGCGGCCTCACTGGACCAATCGCCGCATCGAGAAAGCACGCTATTCGATGAGCGCCTTCGTCTGGTACTTCGGCACCAAGCGCAAGTACCCGGAAGTTGCGCACCACACCATCATTCTCGGACCAAGATACCGGGAACACATCGAAGACATTTTCGAGCGAAAAATACTCGCCGACGACTTCAGTCTCTACCTGCATCGCCCGACCGCGACCGACCCCTCGATGGCGCCGGCCGGTTGCGATACGTTCTACGTGCTGTCACCGGTACCGCACCTGGGCAGCGGCATCGACTGGCAGGAAAAGGCCGAGCCTTACCGGCGCACCATCATGCAGTG
>CAISUK010000548.1 GCA_903888645.1 uncultured Pseudomonadota bacterium
AGGCTTTCACGTTTTCCGGAGTCGGCTCCAAGATTGAAAGAGCGCGCTTTGCCTTGAGATCCTTTTGCCATGCCTCCAGACGCTCAACAGCCTCCTCTTCACGCGTTTTCGGCCTGCTTGATTGCTGCTCGGGGTCAACATCGCAATACCAGTTGAACTTGGATTGATCGCACAGCCATGCAGTCGGGTAGTCGAGTCCGTCAGTTGCCGTTGGACTTGCCAATGCGGTGCCAAGTGGCATCGTGATCAGCAACCCCGACAGGATTACCCGATTCATCATCCGGACTGACCAACCAGTTCGCGAAGTCTGAGCGTCATATCGGGAATCCCGGTCGCGTTGGCTTCTGGCAGCCGCAGAATCGCCGCCGAATTCATGACGGCACACCCGCACTCCTTCGATAGCGTTGTCAATGCGGCCTCCACCTTGCTCGCGTACTCGCCAGCCGATTGAAAAATCGCTTTCTGCTCTTGCTCCGATATGCCAGGTTTGATCTTCTCGGCCAGACGCGTCTTTTGCTCCTCAAACATTCCGCCCATGTCCACGCGAACAATTCGCGGAGCAGGATGTGTATATAGCCACGCCCAGACCAGCATTGCCGCAGACAGTACCGAAACAGCCCAAGTAATGATGTGCGCTCTCAATGCATGCCTCTTTGCTTCAGGATGGTTCCGATTGCTTCAATAACGGACATCCCCTGGTCAGCCAGCGTCTTGATCGCCTGGTAATCCTCGGCACGGGTGGAATACAGCAACATCGAGAACGGATCGAGAATCAACCGCCCTACCCCTGAGCCCATCGGGCCATGAACAAAGATCTCCGAGTAATGGCCATGCTCGGTGCTGACCGATGACAGTTGCCGCTTCATCCACTCGTCGACATGAAGCTTCCCCTCTTTTCCAAGCCGATCGATGCTTTCCGGCTTTTGCCTGAGGAGAAACAACCAGTCAGCATTGGTGATCGCTGCACGTGTGGCTTCGTTTTTGTAATAGTCGTCGACCGACTGCGTGATGGTGCCAAACGCGCCGCCATACTTGCGGGCACGTCGGTAGCCGGCCTCGATGAAGTTCGCACTTGATCCACTACCCATGAGATCCCAGGCCTCGTCGATGATCACCAGCTTGCGCTTGGACCGATCGAGGTACATTTCCTGGGTGATGCGATACATCATCAACTGCATCACCACGGCCTGCAGATCCTTTTTGGCCTTGAGTTCTTCCAACTCCAGTACGACAAGGCTCTTACGGAATTCGATGTTGGCTTCACCCTCAAAGTAGCTCGCATAGATCCCGTACTTGGTATAAGGCTCCAAGGCAGTGGCCAGTCGGGATAGGTCACGTTCCATTTCCCCCTCGTCACTCAGTCGCCCAGTGCGTAGAAGCTCATAGATATCGGTGATCGTTGCTGCCTTTTCCTTCTGGTCCCAGACCCGCTTGATGGCTGCTGCCAACGCCGAATAAGCGTAGTTATCCAGCGGCCCACGGGGACTGGCCATTTGCGCGATCAAGGGAAGCAGCATTTCCATGTCGTTATTGATATCCACGACCATGGAGAATGGGTTGAGGCATATCGTGTTGCTCCTCTCATCGGAGAACTCGATGAATTCGCCATCCAGCAGCTCGGACAGATTCCGGTAGGACCGCCCCACATCGATGATCCAGACCTTGGTCCCGGTTCCGAGATAGCGGAAGGCCATTTCGTTGACGAAGACCGATTTGCCGGAGCCGGAAAGTGCCGCCACGGCGAAGTTGTAGTTGCCGCCCGTGTTGTCGAAAAGATCGAAGGTCATGATCTGGCCACGCCGTCCGAACAAGGTCATGACAGGAGTAGCCGTTCCCTTCCATTCGGCGATCAGAGGTGACGTCATGACCGCGTTATCCGCTGTCTTGGTACCCGCACGCCCAAACAACTGCAAATCCTTTTGCAGCGCCGGGCTGAGTGTGCATGGCATGGATGCCACAAAGGCCTGGTGCTGCAGATAGACATCCTTGGCCAGATCAAATCCCCTGGCCCGCCAGACTGCGCGGACGGCATGTTCGGTACGGGATACGTCCTCGATCCGAGTGAGTAGAACAATCTGGTGGTACATCTGGACGACGTTGCGGCCGTTGTCAAAGGCGCGCAGCACCATGTCCCAGTCACGCTTGCGATCCTGAAGGTCTGGCTGGAAGTGCGACATGTAGGATCCGGCTGCCTGTGTCGCCCGTGCCGCCTTGATCAACGCTTTGCTCCTGGCGGATTCGTAATCCAGCAGAATGGCGCCCATGGTGATGAGGAAAGGGCACGGAATCGCCAGCGCCATCTGGTAGTAATCGCCGATCAGGGAGCCCATGTTGCCCAGCCGGTAATACTTCGGATACTGGCGTACCGAAAAGCACTGCATCGCGGTTTCAGCACCCCCCTCCTTCCGGTACTTGATGAAGGTGTCGGCCACAGCAGAGGCAATTTCAGGATTCGACAGCTGGCTACGCAGCGATCGGGAACTGTCGTACTCGATATGCCGCTCTTCCGGTTGGCCCAGCACCCGCTCGTGATCGAAAAAATCCGCCACATAGTTCAGCAGGTTTTCCGGTCCCCAATCCCATCCAGGCATATGAGCGGATCGCAAGGTGGCGTGCGTACTTTCCTTGATCCGAATCGCCTCCTCCACGTCGGCCGGACTTTCCGGATCCAGTGGCATCGTGATGGCAATGACACAGCGGTAGTCGCGCAGCAGATAGACGTGATGAGAGAAGAGCGACTTACCCGCTCCCTTCAGATAGTGGTCGATGCGGCGCCGACCGAGAACTCGATAGATGTTCTGATTCCGGCTTGACTCTCCTTCTCCAGAGCGAAAATCGTCTTCGGGCAGCATGTTGGCCTGCTCTTTGAGGGAAGGCAGGATGTGCGGGCTGGCATACAGGGAGATCTGAATACCGGTGCCTGCGGGACATGACATGAACAGGCTCGCCAGCACGCGTTCCATTTCCTCGTTGGATCCCGTTTGCGGCACCGTCTCGATACAAAATCCCATCGAGAGGCCGGATTTATCGCCAAAGGAACCTTGATCGAGTACATACAAGCCCTCATCGCTCATCCAGCCCAGATAGGGAAGGATGCCGGTAAGCCTCGGCAGCGTAGCGATTCGTTCCAGCAGGTTACGCTGCACCGCATCGGCAGGCTCGAATCGCTCGCCATAGAAGACCGATTTGACGGCTTCAAGAAAACTCACTCGCGCTCTCCTGCGAAAGCATCAGTACTTGCCGGAGCAATAGCCTGATTGCCCGGAAGCGTCGGCCCGCTCAAAGGGGGCACCGGACGCTGTGTCTGTGGGGACGGCTTCTGCGTGGCTTTCCCTGTGGAGCCGGGCTTCAGGAAGGTCGGACGATAACGATCAACGATTTGTCGCTGACTATGTTCGATGGCCCAGCGCCCTGCATTGGCGACCACGTACAGATAGGACTGGTCGTGCAGATCCCCATCCGTGTCTTCCCACGGGGCTATCCAGATGCGCATGACCTTGGGCTGAACCCGCACGGGATCTCCGGAAGATGCGACCTGACCGGTAATCAGCGCTCCCCGTGATTGGGGCGTCGCGGCCTGCTCGCCATTTCCATCCTTACGCAGCGCCGGCAAATTGTTGGCGACGGCATTGGCGTAAATACCGGAAAGCGATGAACAGGTCACGCCATCCGGTGCCTTGCAGGCGAACTTGCTTTCCCCTTCAAGCCCCGTCAGGGTACCGGCACATCCGGTCACCCCCAGCATGACGATAGCCGCCACCCCCAATATCTGCCGCATGATCAATTCCCTTTCAATCTTGGCGTAACCGCCGATTTCGTTGTGGCGGGATGGCCTGCCAGGCGCCGGTCAATTTCGGCGGCAGGCGCTGCGCCCGGAATCAGACTGCCATCCTGAAGAATCATCGTGGGCGTGCCGTTGATGCCCAGACTGTTCGCCAGTTGGTTGATGCGTTCAATCGGGGTGGCGCACTTCGGACTCTCGGCGACCTTGCCCGTGGCCATCAACTCAGTCCATGCCTTGGAAGGATTAGGGGCGCACCAGACTCGCTCCGCTTTTCCTTTGGCGTCGGGATGGAGTCCATCCAGGGGATAGAGGAATGTAAAGATCGAGACGTTATCGAGCTTGTCCAACTCACTCTCCAGCCCTTTGCAGTAGGAGCAGTCCGGATCGGAAAACACGGCCAGCTTGCGGCTACCATCGCCGCGTACCGTCTTGATGGCATCCTGGAGCGGTAATTGGGCGAAGTCGATGCGGTTGATGTCGCTCAGGCGCTGGGCGGTCAGATCCTTTTGCTCGCGCATATCGAACAAGTGGCCAAAGACAAAATACCGGCCGGAGGTATCCGTAAATGCGACATTTCTGCCCATGGCCACCTCGAAGAGCCCTGCGACCTCGGACTGGCGGACGTCGGTAATACGGGTCGATGGGTAGAGTTCCTTGAGACGGGCCGCCAACTCGGCTTCGGTCGCACTGGGTGAAGCACTGGCAACCCCCGCCACAGAGACGATGAAGGTGGCCAAAGAAACGACGATTGATTTACGCATCTGCGCTTACTCCATGGGGTTCAGGGACTTTTTCATGATC
>CAISUK010000549.1 GCA_903888645.1 uncultured Pseudomonadota bacterium
AGCTGCAATAGACTGAGCAACTACCTACAAGCGTAAATCATTATATAACACTTCGGCAATTTGTCAATATTAAACCTTTTTTAACTTTCTTTTTCCGCAGCATTGAGGGGGAGCGTAATGCCACTGGAAAAACGCATATTACATTCATAAAAAAGAGAGTTTAACGTGCTACTATTTGGCATTAAAAGAGTTATAGCCCAAAGGACGTCATGTTGCCAATTTGAAGCGCCAGTTCACTTTTCATGGCCTGCCGAGTTTGCAGGGCGCCGGACAACCAGCACCACCGCCAAGGTCAGCGCATAGGTCAGCACGCCGACCAGCAGGAATATGAAGATAAAATTGGCCTGTTCTCTATTTTTCTGGACCATCCATGGCATGTCATCCACGATGGACTGATACGTATGATGGTCGCAGTCTCCGAAGTAACCCACTAATGTGAACGCAAAAAGTGCCCCCAGCACAAGCCATGCGAACATCGCGCGCCCCATGAATCTCCGGGCCGCCGCGGTAAAACGGGACAAAGCCGGCCGCAACGGGCCTCGCAGAACCAGGCCCGTTAGAAACGCAGCCAGCACGCCGAAAGCGGCGGCCGAGAAGTAGGAGATAATCAGATACTGCTCATTGGTCACGATATCGCCCCAGCCCAAGCAACAGCACCAATATGACCACGACAAACGAACCCACGACGACGGTCGACCATCCAATCACGGAATTGAGCGCGCCGGCCGCCTGCCAGACATACTCCATGAACGCCGAACCCGGAGGAAGGTTGAACATCTTGCCGGCGGAAATGCCCAAGGCCAACAACATTAACGTGACAAACAGGACGCGGACAAAAAAGGGCTTGGCCTCGACAAGCCTGGAATTCATGCCCATCAACTGCCGAAGCGGGCCTCGGAGCAGGAAAAAGATGATCAGGGCGGTGACGGTGGCCATGCTGACAAATAGCAAGGAACCCAAAAACTCATTCAAGCTCATCGTATGTCTCCCTTTTGCCACGAGATGGTTCGAGATTCCCAAATGGACTCTCGCCGGCGATTGTCGCCGGTCTTTGCGAATATTCTATCTAGCTTGCGAGCATTGACAAGCTCAAATTCAATCGAGCGGAATACCAATCATTCTATTGGGCGATGCCTGCAAAAACTTGATCGGCCAGATAACTGCTGCGGACAAATGGCCCGGCGGCGACGGCTGCGAAACCCATTTGCCGGGCGGCCGATTCCAGTTCGGCAAACTCCGCGGGCTCGACGAATCGCCGCACGGGGTAATGATTCGCTGATGGCGCGAGATATTGCCCGATGGTGAGTATCTCGCAGCCGACGGCCCTCAAGTCTCGCAACACCTGCAGGATTTCCTCCCTCGTTTCGCCAAGGCCGACCATCAGGCCGCTCTTGGTTCGCAGCGATGGGCCGCCCGGCGTAGCGGCGCGGCGGGCAGCGTATTCCAGCACGCTGAGGCTACGACGATAGTCCGCCTGCGGGCGAATGGCTGGATGGAGACTCGG
>CAISUK010000550.1 GCA_903888645.1 uncultured Pseudomonadota bacterium
CGACCAGGCCAACCAGCATGCCGAACACCGATCCCTTGGCCAGGGCGATCCACAGGTTGGGCAGCGGCACGGCTCTGGGCAGGTTCTGCAGAAAATAGCCAAACGACAGATCGAGCAGCATTTGCGCCGCCAGCATGCCGCCGAGCAAGGCGATGGCGCTGGCCCAGAGCACCAGCAGCGGCATGGCCAGAGTCAGCGCCAGGACCTTGGAAAAGACCAGGCGCAACTCGAGCGGAACACCCATGGTCGCCAGGGCATCGATTTCCTCGGTGACGCGCATGACGCCCAACTGCGCGGTCATTGCCGATCCGGAGCGTCCGGCTACCAGGATCGCCACCAGCAAGGGTCCGAGTTCGCGAACGATGCCGACACCCATGATATTGACCACATAGATATCGGCGCCGAACTGGCGCAGTTGCAACGATGACAGGTAGGACAAGACGGCGCCGATGAGAAATCCGACCAGGGCCGTCACCGGCATCGCCCGCGCTCCCGCTTTGTAGAGATTCGCCGAGATTTCCTTCCACGGCGTGTCGCCTGGATGGCGAATCACGTGCAGCGTATTCAGCCACACCTGACCGATCAGCGCTATGAAGTCGAGCAGATGTTGCCAGAAATCCTGCGCCCACCGGCCGATGAAAATGATCATGTCAATCAGCGCCGGACGCGGTTGTTCCGCCGGCGACGCCTTCTCGGCCGTGGCAATGCGTTCGAGAATACGCAAATGCTCCGGATTTGCCTGCAGCGCTGCCGGCAGGATATGGCCCCAGGTGCGCCATAGCAGCATGGCGCCGGCACTATCCATCGCCGAAATGCCGAGACAATTCCAGCTGAGTGTTTCCCGGCCCGGTAACGCGACCAAAGCCTGCAGACGACGGCTCAATGCAGGCCCCGCCTCGATCAGAGCCGCGACGGTCCACGCCCCGCCAAGCTCGACGCGCTTGCCAGCTCCGGCAATGTCGCTGATCTTGAGTTGCGTCGTGGCTGCTGGCGGCATTTCCGCTCGGCTCGCGGACTAACCCTTGCGTTGCCGAATATTTAGCAACATGCCCAGCATTTCCCACTGATGCCGTTCATCCTCCAACGCCGCCGCCGTCAAAGGCGAGGCGCGCAACCAGTCGGCATCGACGGTTATCGAAAAACCCTGGCTGTCGGATTTCACCAACAACTCCGGCAAAGATGCGTTGTCGCGAGCGCGATGCAACAGCACTGCCAGGCGCAAACAGAATATCAGCTGCCAGTCGCGCGCCTCCTGGGTGACCGCCAGCACCCGTTCGAGCTTGCCGCGATGGGCTAAAACCAGGCGCGACAAGCGTGCCTGGTCGCGCTTCGAAAACCCCGGCATGTCGGCATTGGCCAGAATATAGGCGCTGTGCTTGTGGTAACTGGAATGCGCCACCGAAATGCCAATCTCATGCAGGCGTGCCGCCCACAGCAAGAACTTGCAATCCGGATCTTCTGCATCGGTGGCATCGGGCAGCAGTTGCTGCAACAGCACTGCCACCGTCTGCAGCACGCGTGCGGCCTGACGTGGATCGACCTCATAGCGTTGCATGAAATGGCCGACAGTAGCCTCGCGCAAATCGTCATGGTGATAGCGGCCGAGCAGGTCGTAGAGAACGCCCAGGCGCAAGGCGCCTTCGGAGAAAGTCATGCGCTCGAGGCCAAATTCGCGGAAGACGGCCGACATGATCGCGACACCGCCGGGTAGCACCGGAATGCGGTCGGCACGCATCCCCTGCACAGGCATGCGCGCGGCATCGCCGCTGCGGATCAGCAATTCGCGCAATTGCTCGAGACCGCTGCGCTCGATACCGCGCTCGTTGCCCTGATTCAAGCCATTGAGTTCCAGGATATCGACGATGGCTTTGGCGGTTCCTGAGGAGCCGACCGCCTCCTCCCAACCGGTACGACGATAGGCTTGCTCGATCGTTTGCAACTCGCTGCGCGCAGCCAGTTCCGCTTCGCGCATCGACCGCTTGTCGACGCGGCCTTCGTGGAAGAACTTGAGGCTGTAACCAACGCAGCCCATGTACAACGATTCGAGATGTAGCGGTTTGAAATTGCTGCCGATGATGAACTCGGTGGAACCACCGCCGATATCGACGACCAACTGTTGCTTTTGCGGATTCGGCAGCGTATGCGCCACGCCCAGATAAATCAGGCGCGCTTCTTCGCGACCGGCGATGACCTCGATGGGAAAACCCAATGCGGCTTCCGCCGCAGCGAGAAACTGGCTGGCATTCTTGGCGACGCGCAGCGTGTTGGTGGCGACGGCGCGCACGGCACCGGCCTCGAAGCCACGTAGACGCTCGCCGAAGCGCGCCAGAGCGGCCAGCCCACGGCCTTGAGCCTGGGCATCGAGTTGCTTGCCGACGGTGAGGCCGGCAGCGAGACGGACAGATTCCTTGAGACCGTCGAGCGGATAGATCTGATTGCCGACGATGCGTCCCACTTGCAGGCGGAAGCTGTTGGAACCCAAGTCGACGGCGGCAATAAGATCGTAGCCCATTTGATCAAACAGAAAGTTTGGCGGCGATTCTAGCAGCCTGTCTATCGAACTCTGTCAGGATGATGCAATGACAATGCAGCGGAACGGCCGGAGCTGCGCACTCGGCTCCGGCTTCCGGAAAATCGCCGAGTCGAACTTCCCGCTCCATTTCAAGACCGCCCAGTCAATCCTGCGGGCCTTGCACTAGGGGGTTACCGCGGCGCCCGGTCAGAAGCCTTCGACGTCGAGCAGATCCTTGATCGCCGGATAGGGATAGATCGGCCCGTCCTTGCAGATGAAGGTGGCCCCGAACTGGCAGTGGCCGCAATGGCCGACGGCGCATTGCATGTTGCGTTCGGTGCTGAGGAAAATGGAGTCTTCCGGAACCCCCTTGCTGGCCAGATGCTCGGCAGCCGAACCCATGAAGCCGCCGGGACCGCACAACATGGCGACGGTGCGCTCGGAATGGACGACCACGTCGTCGAGCACCTTGATGCGACTGCTCACCTGCCAGCGCCAGTCGGCCGAACCCTCCGTCGCGGCCACCAGCACCGTGGTATCGGGCAGGGCCTTCCAGCGTTC
>CAISUK010000551.1 GCA_903888645.1 uncultured Pseudomonadota bacterium
GCGCAATATAGCGGAATGCGCGACACGCCATGAGAAGCCAGGCCGCTGGCATCAGCCAGTACCAGGGCATGAGCCGTCGTTTCGGCGGCTTCCAGGTTGGCGCCCGCTGCTGCCAGGGCCCCGGCAGCCAGTGTTTGCAGTTCGCTCCAGGAAATCGAGGCCATCAGGCATTACCTTTATGTTGATCGAGAGCGGCGGTGACGCGTTCGGCAATCAGTGCGCCGACGCGCCCGTTGGCTTCGGCGGATAGACCCGCGATATGCGGTGTAAGCCAGACGTTGGGTATCCCCGTCAGCCGCGATCCGGCCGACAAAGGTTCCTGTGCGAACACATCGAGTACAGCGCCACCCAGCCGGCCAGTCTGAACGGCGATCGCTAGTGCCGACTCGTCAACGATACCGCCGCGAGAAGTATTGATGAGGATGGCGCCGGGTTTCATGCGGGACAGGTTTTCGTGGCCGAATAACCCCCGAGTGTTCTCGGTGAGCGGCAGGTGCAGCGAGACGATATCCGACTGATCCAGAAGGCCGGCAAGGCCTAGTGGCGTTACGCCATGCGCTGACCAAAGCGATGCATCGTCGGGGTAGGCTGGATCATGGGCAACGACCCGCAAGTCGAGCGCTCGGGCAAGGCGGGCCGTGAGCTGGCCTATGTCGCCAAAGCCGACTAGCCCGAGCGTCTTGCCCCCAGCTTCGCGTCCTTCCGAAAGAGCCGGGCGCGGCCAATTGCCGGCAGCAACCTCGGCACTGCTGCCATAAGCACCGCGCAAGGCCACTAGGCTAAGAGCCAAAACGTATTCAGCGACTGCGCGGGCATTGGCACCGGTTGCGGGATAAACGGCAATGCCACGCTGCCGGCATGCATCCAGATCGATATTGTCGAGTCCGACCCCAAGCCGGCCGACCACTTCCAATTTTGGTGCCGCGGCCAGCAGTGCGGCATCGACCCGAGTGCGGTTACGTACGATCAGTGCGCGGGCATCCGGAAGTAGCTCGCGCAAACGTTCCGGGGCGTCGACCAGGGTCGGGTCGTAGTGGGTCGTGAAACGGTCGCGTAGGCTGTCGACAGATTCGTCGTCCATGAATTCGCTGATGACAATGCTCAAGGGTGTACTCCTATGTGATAACCGGGTTGAACTCGGCTGAAGGTGACCGGCTCGCGGCCGACTGTTAATTTCGTATCTTGCTGACGGAGCCAGACGAAGGCTGCTTCGGCGGGTGCGGGTGATGCCGGAAAGTCCTCGCGCCAGTGAGCCCCAGCCGAGTCCTCCCTGGCCAGAGCCGCAGTAGTGATGGCTCGACTCACGGCGATGAGATTCCTCAAGTTCAGCCAGTCGTGCCAAGCCGAATTAAAGGCGAGGCCGGCTGTGCCGATACCGCACGAATCGAGACGCGTGTCCAGTTCGTTTAATCCGTCGAGACCTGCCGTCAGGCCTCCTCGATCGCGAAAAATGCCGACCTTATCCCACATAAGTCTGAGCAGTGTTTCGCGGAGTTCGCTCAGTTCGGTCAATGAGCCGCCCGTGCGCCCGACCGGCAATCGCGCACTGGCCTCGGCCGCATCGAGGGCGGCCGGGTCGGGTTCATGAAATTCGGCGCCTGCCGCGACGAAAGCTGCCATTGTTGCGCCGGCAATGCCGCCGAAAACCGTGGAATTGGCAACGCCGTTGCCACCCAGGCGGTTGGCGCCATGCACGCCGCCGGTATCTTCGCCAGCGGCGAACAGTCCTGCCAGTTCAGTGCTGCCATCGGCTCCAAAACGTAGGCCGCCCATCATGTAATGGGCGGTCGGGACGACCTCAACGCGGCCACTTGCGAGGTCAAAACCGCAGTCGGCGCAGCGTTCGACCATCCCCTTGAACTGCCGGCGTACTTGTTCGGGACCAAGATGCGCCATCTCGAGATACACGCCACCGTTGGGCGATGTCCTGCCGGCGAGAATTTCGGCCTGGATAGCACGCGAGACGATGTCGCGGGTGGCGCGCTCACCGCGCGGGTCGTGGCGTGACATGAACCGCTCGCCGACGCTGTTTTTCAGATAGCCGCCCGAACCACGAAGACCTTCCTCAAGCACCGTGCCATTCATTCTCGTATCGGCGCCAGCGAGCAAACCGGTCGGGTGAAACTGCACCATCTCCAGATCGCGCATCGTGAGCCCGGCGCGCAGCGCCATGGCCAGACCATCACAGCTCTTGTCGCCGGATGGCGTGTGATAAAGGTACATGGCCGGTCCGCCGCCGGTGGCGAGCAGCACGGCACGCGCCTGGACCAGCACAAACTCCCCGCTGCGCACATCGATCAGCAGGACAGCAGCGACTTGGCGGCCATTACAGTCGCGGATCAATTCGATCGCGCGATGCTCCTCCAGACGATGAATGCCACGAGCCCACACCTGCTCGGCCAGTCTGTTCACTATCTCGATGCCAGTAAGGTCTCCCTTGTGGACTGTGCGATCGAAGGTCTGTCCGGCGAACGGCTTCTGATGAAGGCTGCCATCCGGGTTGCGATCGAAGAAGCAGCCCCAGCGGTTCTCCAGTTCGTGGATGCGTTCGACGGCGCCGTTTACAAGAGTCCAGACCAGATCCTGATCGGGCAGCCACTTTCCGCTCTCGATGGTATCCATGAAATGACGCTCTATCGAGTCTTCGGCGGCGAGCGCTACGTTGTATCCGCCTTGGACCATGCGCGTGCAGCCAGACTTGCCGAGCAACCCCTTACTAGCTATGGTGATCGATAACTCAGGCGACTTGTCATACGCGTGCAGGGCCGCCAGCAGACCGGCACCGCCGGCGCCGAGAATGAGGATGTCGGTTCGCACACGCTTCATGGCATTACGCCGAGGGTGACGAGGGCCGCGGCGCGGCGGGCATTTGCCTGCGCCTCCACCTCAAGGTAAAGGTTGCCGCCATGACTATCCATGGCGACGAGCAGCGGCCCAAAGCCGCTGACCTTAAAACGCCAGAGCGATTCCGGGTTGAGGTCATCGAGATCGACATCCTCGATGGCTTCGATCCACGTGGTTTCAAGTGCAGCCGCGCCACCCACCACAGCTAGGTAGGCGCCACCAAAAGCGATAAAGGCGGCGGCCGAGTCAGCCATCAGGCCGCCCTTGCCGAGAATCAGCCGCACGCCGTAGTCCCGCATCAGCGGCGCAGTAAACCGCTCCATGCGTGCACTAGTGGTGGTACCGACGCAAACGGGCGCATAGCCGGCCGGATGCTCTGGCGTAAGCGGCACCTTGTGCACGTTGGGGGCAGTGTGAATGACTGCGTGGCCGCTTAGGTCAAAACGCGTGCGGCGACCACGGTCGAAAAGATGGATCAGAGTCGCATCGCGAATGCCGAAGAGGCTGCCATCGAGCGTGACAGTGTCGTTAATGCGCAATTCACTAACCTGCCCCTCCGTAATTGGGCACTGCAGCCGGTAATGAGCCATCAGCAGCTTACCTCGGAAATCCGCGCGTCATTGCGTTTGTCATGGCGCTTGCCGTTCCGCTGGGCGCACGTTTCAAAACCCATAGCTAAGTCCTTCACGCGTGATGCGGGCACTGGCACGTCGAGCAGAATGACATTGCAGGTTCACGGCAACCGGATTGAGCGTGATGTGTGTAGCGGCGGTTTCGATGTGAACAGCAAAGGCAGTAGCATCTCCCCCCAAGCCTTGCGGACCGATGCCGAGGCTATTGACTGCGGCGCCGAGTTCGACTTCCAGCGCGGCGGCGGCAGGGTCGTCGCAACTGCTATAGAGCGGCCGGGTCGCAGCGATCTTGGCCAAATGCATGCAGGCATCTGCCGTGCCGCCGATACCGACCCCAACGATGGTCGGTGGACAGGGTTTGGCGCCGGCCGCGAGGACGCAGTCGATGACGAAGGTCTTGATCGCTGCAACCCCGTCGGCGGGCAGAGCCATTTTCAGCCAGGACTGGTTTTCTGATCCGCTGCCCTTGGGGATCATTTCGATTTCCAGCACGCCTTCCGCTGCACAGAAATCAATATGGATGATGGGTACGCCACGTCCGCAGGAGTTATGTTCGTTGCTTCGAGTCAAAGGGTGAACGACTGAAGAGCGCAGCGGATGATCCCGGGTCGCTTGGGCACAGCCCGCGCGCAGCGCTTCCTTCAGGGCGAACCCATCCACGGCAACGTTGCGGCCGATGCTGACGTTGTAGATAGGTACGCCGGTATCCTGACAAAGCAGCATGTGTCCAGTTTCCGCGACTCTGATGTTCTCCATGATGGTGCCGAGAACGCTTCGGGCAGTGGGATGGTTCTCCCGCTCTTGAAGCTGCGCCAGCCCAGCTTTTATGTCGGGAGGCAGAATCTTCAAGGCGCGAATGTATAGTTCGGTCGCTACTTGGATAATGGCCGTCGGGTCGATGCGTAGGGGTTCAGCCATGCATTCCCCAACGCTGCACCGTACGCGCCTCAATGGTGCGGAAGACCAGGTTCTCCACGGCCAGACCGATCAGAATAACGGTGAGCAGGCCGGCGAAAACCGAGGGAATTTCGAGCTGATTCTTGTTTTCGTAGATGAACCAGCCCAAGCCACCTGACCCGGAACTCACGCCGAAGACCAGTTCTGCGGCTATCAAGGTGCGCCAGGCGAAAGCCCAGCCATTCTTGAGCCCGGTCAGAATGCATGGAAATGCTGCCGGGATCAGAATCTGGGCCACATAGCGCGGACCCGATAGCCCGTAGTTGCGACCCACCATGCGAAGCGTAGGAGAGACCGACTTGAAGCCCGAATGGGTGGAGAGCGCAACCGGCCAAAGGACCGAATGCACCAACACGAAGATCAAGCTGCCGTTACCGAGCCCGAACCAGAGCAGGGCCAGTGGCAGGAGGGCAATGGCAGGTAACGGGTTGAACATCGCGGTCAGCGTTTCAAGCAGGTCGTTACCAATGCGCGATCCAATGGCGAAGGCTGTGAAAAGCGCGGCCAGAGAAACCCCTGCGCCATAGCCGACGAGCAGCACTTTGAGCGTGAAAGCGGCACGCAGCGGCAGCGTTCCGCTGGCGAGGCCCTCGCCCAGTGCCTCCAGGGTTGCGCTGAAGGTGGGGAAGAGCAACGGATTGTCGAGCCTCGTCGCGTAGAGTTGCCAGATCGTGGCCAGTGCTATCAGCAGCAAGGTCTTGCGCAAGGCGCCGATGTTGTACATGACCTCGGCCAGACCGAGCGGTCTTTCTACGGCGTTTGGCGGTGGCTCGGTAGCGCGAATCGGGAGCTCAAGCGACACGGGCAATCTCCTCGACAAAATCGGGTTGCTCGAACAGCGTGCGGTGAATGCGTTCCGAAAAGCGCTCTCCCGATGCATCGACAGGGTCGCTGCCATCGCTGTCCAGCGTGCCTCGAACTTGTCCGGGATGAGCTGAAAGCAGCAGGATGCGGTTGCCCAGCTTGACCGCCTCGGGGATCGAGTGGGTAACGAAAAGGACCGTGAATCGCGTTTCTTCCCACAGGCGCAAGAGTTCGTCCTGCATCTGCTGGCGGGTGAGTGCGTCGAGTGCTGCAAAGGGCTCATCCATAAGCAGTATGTCAGGCTCCATGGCCATGCCGCGGGCAATTGCCACGCGTTGCTTCATTCCACCAGAAAGCGTGTGTGGATAGCTTTCGGCGAACTTGGCCAGCCCGACCATGGCGATGTAGTGCATCGCACGCTCTGCTGCTGCCCGACCACTCAGCGTTGCGCTGGCGATCAGGGCGAACATGACGTTCTCCTTGACCGTCTTCCAGGGAAGCAACTGGTCAAACTCCTGAAAGACCATCACCCGGTCGGGACCCGGTTTAACGATGCGCTGTCCCTTCAGGCGAAGCTCTCCGGCGACCGGCGCGATGTAGCCGCCGACTGCCTTGAGCAGCGTGGACTTGCCGCAGCC
>CAISUK010000552.1 GCA_903888645.1 uncultured Pseudomonadota bacterium
CCCGGCAAA
This sequence comes from uncultured Pseudomonadota bacterium, assembly GCA_903888645.1. Taxonomy (GTDB): domain Bacteria; phylum Pseudomonadota; class Gammaproteobacteria; order Burkholderiales; family Rhodocyclaceae; genus CAISUK01. The sequence continues at coordinate 10 of CAISUK010000552.1, forward strand.
GCCGGGGGCTTTAAAAATTGTGAGCCGCTAAAAGCGGCAAAACGGGGACGCTTACGGGGAGTGTCAGGATTTCTGTGTGCAGGGCGAATAAATGATAGCTAAGGTTTTCGGTATTTGGATTTGGGAATTTAAAAAATAGGCCCCTGCCAGGCCGCCGGAGGCACCCCCCGGTTGTGCATGTACTCATGCACTAACCCATCGGCGCTTGCGCCGATTTGGCTGTCCGGCTTTTGCCTTATGGCAGGTTACGCACCCTGGGTAAAACGCTCCTCGTAAAGAATGGCAAACTGGTTCATCGCCGCTTTCCAGTGGTTGGCCGCTCGGCCCCAGTCGGCCGTGATGTTGCGCAGGGCTAGCCATATTAGCTTTGTTGCCGCTTCATCATTGGGGAAATGCCCGCGTGTTTTGAGGATTTTGCGTAGCCTGGCGTTCACACTCTCAATGGCATTGGTGGTGTAGATTACACGGCGCACCTCGGGCGGGAAGGCGAAGAACGGGATCACCTTGTCCCAGACCCGGCGCCAGGAGGCCACCACGGTGGGGAATTTCTTGCCCCAGGGGCCGCTCTCAAACGCATCGAGTTCGGCCAATGCAGCCTCAGCACTGGCAGCGGTATAGATCGGCTTGATGGCCGCAGCCAGGGGCTTGCGGTCTTTCCAATTGGCATAGTCCAAGCTGTTGCGAATCAGGTGCACGATGCAGGTTTGCAGCGTTGTGGCGGGGTACACCACCTCCAGCGCTTCACCCATGCCTTTGAGACCGTCGGTGACGGCAATCAGGATGTCGCTGCAGCCCCGGGTCTTCATGTCGTTGAAGACTTTCATCCAGAACTTGGCACCCTCGGTGTTCTCGATCCAGATGCCCAGGATGTCACGGGTGCCGTCAGCCAAAACGCCCAGGGCCAGATAGACCGCCTTGTTGCGTACCACACCGTTTTCGCGAATCTTCACTCGAAGAGCGTCGAAGAAGACCACCGGGTACATCGTCTCCAATGGGCGTGCCTGCCAGGCTGTCACTTCGCTCATGACAGCATCGGTGACGCTGCTGATGAGATCAGGAGACACGTCCACAGAGTACATTTCGACCAGAAACGCCTGGATCTCTCGCACCGTCATGCCCCGGGCGTACATGGCGATGATTTTGTCGTCAAAACCAGTGAAGCGGCGCTCGTGTTTGCCAATGAGCTCAGGCTCGAAGCTGCCGGCGCGGTCGCGGGGCACCTCTATGCGTACCGAGCCACTGTCGGTGATGACGGTCTTGGCGCTACTGCCGTTACGGTGGTTACTAACACCTTCAGGCCTGACTTGCCCAGCGCCGTAGCCCAGGTGGTGGCTCATCTCGGCACCCATGGCGCGTTCGATGAAGGCTTTTTTAAAGTTCTGGAAGATGTCCTCGAACTGCTCTTTGGTCACAGGACCTGGAATGAGCTCTTCGAGCATTTGCTGGCTGAGTTGCGGCAGCGCCGCTTTGCCGCTGGCTGCGGCCTTGGTTGAAATGCGAGGCATGAATACTCCTTTGGTGGAATGTTATGCCTTGCACACAAAATTTCTGACAGGCTCGATGATGCTCTTGGTGGTCAAACAAATCATTTGATATTTCTCCAACAAATTGGACATCCAACGAGGGCCAATACGCTACCAAAGCAGTTCGTGCGTCAGCAGCACCTTTGGGGACGGGCAGCTATTCACTCAACA
>CAISUK010000553.1 GCA_903888645.1 uncultured Pseudomonadota bacterium
CGCCTGCCGGCTATCATCCTGACCGGGGATACGAGCCATGAGTTTCTACGCCACATCTCGAATCAAGGAATTGCCGTGTGCTTCAAGCCGTTGCGGTTAGACACTTTGGAGGCCCTTATCAGAGAGGCAATAGATCCCGATTCCAACCCTACACAACCTGCAGACTCGGCTTCCGGACGCAATTGAGCGCAAGCGCGGAGGACAGGAAACTCAACCCCGCCAAATGGAAGCTGAACTGCAACAGCGATATGCGCGAAGTTCACTTTTTCATCGGCTATCTTGAGGGCATCTCAGCGAAAGTTGACATTCGCACTTACGCAAACGCTTTCAGCAGGTCAATAGCCGGTCCCGGCTTAGCGCCAAGCCTTGCGGGAAGCGCAACGGGTACCTGATGGCCGCGCTACATTCCGTCGATAGGTTCTTCATGCAGGTGCGCCGCGGCGTGACTATGAAGGCATTGACAATCTCGAAATTGAGCCAGGATGACTATGACTAAAGAGATAAGGGTTTGCCCTTATAGTCATTAATATGGCATTTGCTTAATATCAAGCGAGCAAGATTGTGGTCTCGATCACTAATAACAAGCTGGATTTCTTGCTTTGGGAGGGACGTATGTCGTTCGGTATGACACTCCATGCTGACACGAACGGTAATGTGGCTTCGCGCCGGTTTGCGTCCGCATCGACGCAACGAGCTGACGGAAGAGTTTCCCGCAACAGCGCACGATCCGGCGTGGCGTTTGCCCTTTTGTCTTGCTGGCCCCGTGGTCCCTGACCCTGGCCACATCGGCAGGCGCTGTTGATGTCGATCAGCTATCCCTCGAAGATCCTTGGCATGACTCCTGAAATCGATGCTGCAGGTTGATGCTGCGAAGTCCATACCGCCGGTAGTCACAGTGCATGGGTAATTTTAGCCAACAGCAACTGGATCAAGCGCTGCGCGAATGCGCGGCGGAACCGATACATCGGATCGGGAACATCCAGCCCCATGGCGCATTGCTGGTCTTGTCGCCCGACAGTCAGCGCATCGTGTTGCAGGCCAGCGAAAACCTCGCCGGTTTTCTTGAACTCCCTCCCGAAGGCGCAATCGGCCAGCACCTGGGCCATCGCCTCGGCACGCTGATCGATGCGGCAGCATCCATCCAGATAGAGCAACTGATCGAATTGGCCAGTGCCGAGAAGACCGCCGTCGGCAAGCTCAGCCTCGCCCGAAAAAAGACCGGGCCGGATCTGCTGGCGCATGTCTATTTGTCGGATGGCATGGTCGTGCTGGAACTGGAGCACGACGATGTTGTTCAACCAGAGCGGCGGGTTGCCGAGCAGCTGTTCAACCTCCAACAGAAGGTTCTGCTTGCGGAAGCCGATTCGGAAACGCTCGCCTACTTTGAGCAAATCGCCAAGCTGGTCCGGACCCTGACTGGCTATGACAATGTGATGGTCTATCGTTTCGATGCCAATCTGGACGGAGAAATCATCATCCAGGAGCGATCCGAGACGGCCCCATCCTATTTGGGCTTGCATTTCCCGGCCAGCGATATTCCGCCGCAGGCACGCCGGCTCTACGAAATCAACCTGGTGCGGGTGCTGGCGGACGTCGCGGCAGCCCCGGTGCCGGTCTTGCCGGTGTTGAATCCGGCGACCGGGCAGCCCCTCGACATGACCTATTCGGCATTGCGCGGCATCTCCCCGATCCATATCGAATATCTGCGCAACATGGGCGTGCAGGCCACGATGGCGATTTCGCTGCTGCAAAACGAGCGACTATGGGGAATGATTGTCTGTCATCACCTGACCGCGAAAAAGGTATCGATGGCGACACGCGAAGCCGCGATCCTGATCAGCAAGGTGGTGTCCGCGAGACTCTCGTCGATCGAGGCGCTGGAACAGAGCAGACAGGCCAACAAAGCCAACCTGATCGTCGGTAAGTTGCTGAAGCTCATCACTACTGAAACAGTAGTGGCCATCCTCGATCAACTACTGCCGGAGATGCAGGCTTTGCTCGACGCCACTGCAATCATCATGGTGATCGATGGCAAACCCCATGTTCATGGCGAAGCGCCGCGGCCAGAGCAAATCAACGCATTGCTGACCTGGCTGGCAACCCAGGCATCGAGCGAAGTCTTCGCCTGCGATTATCTCGCCAAGCACTTTGCGCCCGCTGCGGAATACGCGGACATTGCCGCCGGCGCGCTCATGACGCCGTTCGCAGGCAACCAGCGCAACACCATTGTCTGGCTGCGTGCGGAGAAGCCGCGGACCGTACACTGGGCGGGAAATGCGCAAAAAGGCATCGTTCAGGATGCGTCAGGCAGCGTTCGTCTGACACCGCGCAAGTCCTTCGAAGTCTGGTCAGAATCATGGCGTGGTCGCAGTGCCCCGTGGACGCCTATTGAGATCGGGCTCGCCGCAACGCTGGCGTTGGCGATTCCCGAAGGGCTGGCGCAAAAGAGCCGGTGCGAGCAAGCGAATGAAACTCGGCGGCGCGCAGAGACGGCGGCGCGCGCCGCGCAACAGCATTTGGAATCCCTGACGGCCGCCGTCCCCGGTGTGGTCTATCAGTTTCTGCAAACGCCTGGCGGAGAATGGCGTCTCACCTATGTCAGCAAAGGGGTTGAGGAGCTCTTTGAAGTCACTGCCGAAGCGGCTTGCCGGGATCACAATGCATTGACCGAATGCATCCTCCCCGAAGACCGGGATTCTCATCGGGAATCAATCGAAGCCTCCGCGAAAACTCTCGGATTCTGGGCGCACGAACATCGTATCCGCACACGCAGCGGCAAGCTCAAATGGGTGCGCGGGCAGGCGCAGCCGCAAGGCAAGGATGACGGTTCCGTGCTGTGGAATGGCATTCTTTCTGATATTACCGAGCGCAAACAGGCGGAGGAACA
>CAISUK010000554.1 GCA_903888645.1 uncultured Pseudomonadota bacterium
ATCAAGACGGTCAATGCCCTCTCGCATTACACCGACTGGACCATCGGTCATGTGCATTCCGGCGCCCTGGGCTGGGTAGCCATGGTGGCCACGGGCGCGATCTATCACATGGTCATGAAACTCTGGCATACCAAGATGTATTCGGAGCGTCTGGTGAATCTGCACTTCTGGCTGGCAACGATCGGTACCGTCGTCTATATCGTGGCGATGTGGGTATCCGGGATCATGCAAGGCCTGATGTGGCGCGACTACGATGAGTTCGGTACGCTGAGCTACACCTTCGTCGAGTCCGTTTCGGCGATGCATCCCTACTACGTTATGCGTGCGGTGGGTGGCCTGATTTTCCACGCGGGTACCTGGGTAATGCTGTTCAACGTGCTGATGACGGTGCGTCAGGGCTCAACGTCGCCCCGACTCAACCCAGCAGCAGCTGCGGCTTAAGGAGCAAAAAATGGCCGAACATGGGAAGATTTACTCGACCAAGTTTCAGGACAACATCGAACGCAACACCCTGTTGATGGTCGTTGTCTCTGCGATTGCTGTCGCCGCCGGGGGGCTGGTCGAAATTGTGCCGCTCTTCTATCTGCCGAATACGATGGAGCACAACCAGCATCCCGAAGTACTGTGGAAGCGCGGGGCGACGCAATCGCTCGATGACTGGAAGCCGGGCGATGGCGTGCGTCCGTACAAGCCGCTCGAACTGGCTGGACGTGATGTCTATATCCAGAATGGCTGCTATCTCTGCCACTCGCAGATGATTCGCCCGTTCCGCGACGAAAAGGATCGCTATGGGCATTACTCGCTCGCTTCCGAGTCGATTTACGACCACCCCTTCCAATGGGGTTCGAAGCGGACCGGACCGGATCTGGCCCGGGTCGGCGGCAAGTATTCAGATGAGTGGCAACGTCGTCACATGCGTTATCCGCGTTCCGTGGTACCCGAATCGGTAATGCCGAACTTCTTCTGGCTGGAAAACAAGGCCGTGGATGGTGCCGACGTTGAGCAAAGCATGAAAGTGATGCGCATGATGCCGTTCAATCCTGCGCCTTACACCGACGCGGATATCGCCGGCGCCAAGGCAGCTGTGGAGGGCAAGACGCAGATGGATGCCGTCATCGCTTACCTTCAGGCACTGGGGAGCCAAGTCAAGTTCCAGGAAGGTATCGAGTATCGCGATACCGGGGAGCGCTGACATGAGTGCGTTGACGGAGTATTTCCAGACCGACTGGGCAGCGATGACCTTGCATGATTGGCTGGGTATGGTGATTACCGTGGTCGTGTTTTTGGGGATGGCCGCCGGTTACATCATGGTGCTCAATCCGAGGAACAAGGAAAAATTCGAGTCCCGGCGCAATTTGCCTTTGGATGATGATGAACCGCTGCAGTCGGTGGGAGACAAGCGATGAGCGATAAAAACGTTGGGACGGATGTAACCGACACGGGTCACGTCTGGGACGAAGACTTGCGTGATTTGACCAATCAACCGCCAAAGTGGTGGATGCTCGGGCTCACCGCAAGTGGCATCTGGGTAATCATCTATCTCCTGCTTTATCCATCGATACCGATTGCATTTGGCATGAATGACCACTTCAAGGGTCTTCTCCATTGGACCGCGATCGGCGAATTGCGTGAAGACCAGGCAGCCGTTGATGCCGTCCGCAAGAAGTATGAAGACAAGATAAAGGCCATGGCGCCCGCAGCGATTCTTGCTGATCGCGAACTCAGCGAATACGTGACGCGTTCCGGCAAAGTCTTGTTTGGCGATAATTGCGCAGCTTGTCACGGCCAGAACGGAGTCGGCATTGCCGACAAGGATGGCTATATTGCGCCGATCCTGAACGACGACGACTGGTTGTATGGTGGCACCATCGACAAGATCCAGGAAACGATCTCCGGTGGCAGGCAGGCGATGATGATCGCCCATTCCGCTACTCTCAATGAGCAGCAGATTGACCAGCTTGCGAATTGGGTCAAGGCAAGCAGCGAGGGCAGGGGCGATGCGCCAGAAGTGGCTACCGGTAAAGCGACGTTTCAGACCGCCGGCTGTACTGCTTGTCACGGACCTGATGCCAAAGGGATGCAGGCGCTGGGCTCTGCCAACCTGACCGACAAGGTATGGCGTTTCTCGGGTAGTTTGGAGGGCATCAAGTACACCATCGCTCATGGCGTCAATTTCCCAGGCGACCCCAAGACCCGGGTAGCGGTCATGCCGAGCTTCAAGGCAGCGGGAAAACTGAGCGATACGGAAATCAAGAAGCTCGCCGTCTATGTTTACAAGTTCGGCGGTGGAGTTCCTGACGCACCTGTGGTTCCCGCGGCCGCACCGACCGCGGATACGCCGGCTGCACCACCGGCGGCTGGTGCAGCGCCCACCGCGAGCCCGGCCAAGTCGTAAACCGCGAAAACTGCCGCGGCCAGGATTTTCCCAGCCGCGGCCAACTCATCGGGAGTGGCCATGCATAATCATGATGCGGTGTTCTGGAGCGTAGTCATTTGCGTTGTTGGTGCCGCCGCTGTTCTTGGTTGGCTGTTGTATGTGGTGGCGAGGAATGCCGGCCGCAGCAAGAACAAGAACTGAGTCAGGTAACAATCGCGCTGCGTGCCTCCCCAGTCTCCTGCAGAGGCTCGGGAGGCGCCGTTACTTTTCCCGCCGATAACTTGTGGCAAACATCAGGCAGACCCATTGAACCATCCGAATTCATTGTCCGCGAATAGCGACGTCGCCGGACTCGACCACGAGCTGGAGAACTGGCACGTCAACACCGGTGGTCGGACGATTCATGCCAAACGGATGCCGGGGCGCTTTCGTCGCCTGAAATCATTAAGCGCGTCGTTGTGGATCATTTTCTTTGTGGGGCCTTATCTGCGCTGGAACGGCAATCAGGCAATCATGTTCGACATCCCGGCGCGCCAGTTCCACTTTTTCGATGTGACCGTGCTGCCACAGGATATCTGGATGCTGTCGCTGGTGCTGCTGCTGCTGGCCATGAGCTTGTTCGCTGTCACCTCGGTCGCATCGCGGGTCTTTTGCGGGTATTTCTGTTTTCAGACCGTATGGACCGATGCCTTCGTCTGGCTGGAAGCCAAGCTGGAGGGCAATGCTGCGCAACGCCATAAGCTCGACAAGGCCCCCTGGACCTTGCGCAAGTTCGGCATCAAGGGCGTCAAGCATCTGCTCTGGGTGGCCATCGGCGCGCTGACCGGGATCAGCTTCTCGATCTGGTTCACGGATGCCTATGAGTATTGGGGCCACTTGCTGACGACGCAGCTACCCCCGGTCGGCTGGGTCGTTCTGACTATGGTCACCGTCGGCACCGATGTCCTCGCCGGCTTCCTGCGCGAACAGACGTGTTTCTGGCTGTGTCCCTATGCGCGGATCCAGGGCGTCATGTCCGACGCGCAAACTATCATGCCGACTTACGACCGGAAACGCGGCGAGCCGCGCGCCAAGTTGCGCAAGGAGGAAATCGCTGCAGGGACCCTCAAGGGAGACTGCATTGACTGCTTCCAATGCGTGCAGGTCTGTCCGACCGGTGTGGATATTCGTGACGGCCAGCAACTCGGCTGCATCACTTGCGGACTCTGCATCGATGCCTGCGACGCGGTGATGGCCAAAGTGTCGCGTCCGGTTGGACTCATTCGCTATGCATCGCTGGACGAGATCGAAGGTAGAAAGGTGAAGAAGCTTTACCAGCACCCGCGAACCATTGTTTACATCAGCATTGTTCTCGTCGCCGTCGCTGGCATCTGGTATGGCCTGACGCATCTTGGCGCGCTGGTGTTGAATGTAACGCCCGACCGGCAACC
>CAISUK010000555.1 GCA_903888645.1 uncultured Pseudomonadota bacterium
ACACTGGCAAGCCTGATGGCAATAGTTGGGCTTAATAAAACGGCTAAAACCCGCGCCATTACTGGATTGTAGTATGCTGAAATGGTAAAATACACGTTATGGATTTAGCCGCTGAACTCGCCCGTTTCAACCCCGATCCCGCCTTGGCGGAATGGGTTGGCCGACTGCTGGAGAAGTCTGAAAGTGATGCTGCTTTCATCCACCAAGCCAACATCAAGAGCAAGCGGGATGAGCTAAAAATCCAGGCGCTCACCTTCGAGCTCGCTTATTACAAGCGCATTCGCTTCGTTAACAAAAGTGAACAATTCTCCGTCGAGCAGCGTGAGTTGTTTGAAGAGTCCTGGAATACCGACATCATTGCGATGGAGGCCGAAGTAGAGCAGCTGAGTACGCCCTCCAAGCCAGCCAAGCGCGAAGGTGCCGGTCGTCAGCCACTGCCTGATCACTTGCTGCGTATCGAACACCGCCATGAACCAGAATCCTGCACCTGCGGACAATGCGGTCATGATCTGGTTAAGATTGGCGATGACATCAGCGAACAACTCGACGTCGAGCCTGCTCGCTTCTTCGTGCATCGTCACATTCGCCCGCAATATGCCTGCCGGACTTGCGAGACCATTACTGCAGCACCGATTCCTCCTGCCGTGATCGATGGTGGTATGGCAGCCCCCGGTTTACTTACCTGGGTCATGGTCAGCAAGTTCATGGATCATTTGCCACTCTATCGGCTGGAACAGATCGCTGCCCGTAGCCAAGTGCCACTGGCACGTTCCACACTATCGGAATGGGTGGGGCGTGTCGGGGTGGCATTACAACCGCTATCGGATCGGCTGGCTGAATTACTTCGAGAACGTAGCGTGCTGCATGCGGACGAAACTCCGGTGCCGCAATTGGATCCCGGCAACGGCAAGACCAAGAAAGCCTATCTGTGGGCGTATCGCAGCAATGACTTGGAGCCTGGGCCACCCATCCTGGTCTTTGACTATCAGCCTGGCCGGCATGGTGAACATGTCCGCAACTTCCTTGAAGATTGGCGTGGCCATCTGATGGTCGATGATTATGCCGGTTACAAGGCACTATTCACACAAGGCGTCACGGAGCTTGGCTGCCTGGCGCATGCACGCCGCAAGTTCTTCGATCTCTATGCGGCTAACAAGAGTGCGGTCGCCGCCGAGGCCTTGCGCCGCATCGGTGAGCTATACGAAGTGGAGCGACAGGCGCAAGAACTGGATGCCGGTGATCGGTTGCAGTTACGGCAAGCAAAATCACAACCCAAACTGGGTGAGTTGCACGCATGGCTCACCAAGACCAGGGTCACTGTGGCCGATGGCGGTGCCACGGCCAAGGCCCTGGATTACACCATCAAGCGCTGGCCGGCATTGATACGCTACGTCGACAGTGGTGTGCTGCCGATCGATAACAACCCAGTGGAGAATTCGATCAGACCTATCGCCATTGGAAAAAAGAACTGGTTGTTTGCCGGCTCTGAGCGTGCAGGAAAAAGGGCTGCCGCAATCCAGACCCTGCTGGGGACCGCCAAGCTGAACGGCTTGGATCCTCATGCATGGCTGAAGGATACTCTGGAGAAATTGCCTGCTTGGCCCAACAGTCGAATCGACGAACTGCTGCCCCTTAGGTCGGCACTACACTAAATTCGAATATCGAGGGAGTGGTGCGGTTGGTTGCTTACTGCGCAAAGGCTTTTTTGGCAGGTTTACTCCATACTCGGTCCGGATTACATCCAGCATGGCTTCAAACAGTTCCGCCTTCAGCTTCGCTTCCTTGAGTTCAACCTCCAAGGCCTTGATTTTCTGATCCGGCGTCATTGATAAGGTACTTTGGGTCATCATCACATCCCGCTTACTGCCGAC
>CAISUK010000556.1 GCA_903888645.1 uncultured Pseudomonadota bacterium
CGCGAACGTTTGCTGCCGTCCATCAACTGGATGCTTTGGGCGCGGAATTGGGTTCGCCGCGCCAGATCGAGCAGCCGTTCGCGCAGGCCGCCTTCCGGCAGCGGCGTGAATTTGTTGAACAGCGGCAGAATCAAAACCGGCGCGAACACACTCATGAGGAGTTGAAACGCCAGCACCGCGCCCCAGGCCCACAGCCACCACCCCGCTCCCATCCATTGGACAATTTTCAATATGAGCACCACCAGCGGGTATCCGATTTCCTCGGCGAGGCGGATGGCTTCATCCGGTGCGCGGGCAGTGCGGTTCGGCGGTTGTTTGAGGCCGAGGTCGTGAATCAATTTCTGGAATCGCTCGCGGTCTTCGGCGGCATCGATCATGTCGGGTGTGGTGCCGATGATAGGCACACCGTTGGCCTCGAGCTCGCGGGCACGCTTCAATGGCGTCTGGCCGCCGAACTGGACAATGACACCGAGTGGCTGCTCGACGGCGACAATCTCCAGGATGTCTTCCAGTGTCAAAGGTTCGAAATAGAGCCGGTCCGAGGTGTCGTAATCCGTCGATACTGTTTCCGGATTGCAATTGACCATGATGGTCTCATAACCGTCTTCGCGCATCGCCAGGGCAGCATGGACGCAGCAATAATCGAATTCGATGCCCTGGCCGATGCGATTGGGTCCACCGCCGAGCACCATGATCTTCTTGCGTGTCGTCGGATTTGCTTCGCACTCTTCCTCATAACTGGAATAGAGATAGGCGGTCGATGTCGAAAACTCCGCTGCACAGGTATCGACCCGCTTGAACACCGGCCGCACGCCGAGCGTGTGGCGATGTCGGCGAACTGCCGCCTCGTCGGATTCAAGAAGCTTGGCCAGACGCCGGTCGGCAAAGCCCTTGCGCTTCAAATCGCGCAATTCCCCGGCGGCAAAGCTCGCCAGTGGCCGGCCGGCGATACTCGCCTCGGTCGCGACGATATCCTGAATCTGGATCAGGAACCACGGGTCGATCTTTGTCAGTTGATGAATTTCAGCGAAACTCATGCCGATGCGGAAGGCCTGACCCACATACCATATCCGTTGCGGACCTGGATTGGCCAACTCACGCTCGATGTCCTCGCGCTCGGCGTCGATTTCGTCGAGTCCATAGACGCTGACTTCGAGACCGCGCAGGGCCTTCTGGAAGGATTCTTGGAAGGTGCGGCCCATCGCCATGACTTCTCCGACCGACTTCATCTGAGTGGTCAGGCGATCATTGGCGAGCGGAAACTTCTCGAAAGCAAAACGCGGAATCTTGGTGACCACGTAGTCGATCGACGGTTCGAACGAGGCCGGCGTGGCACCGCCAGTGATGTCGTTCTGCAACTCGTCGAGCGTATAGCCGATCGCCAGTTTCGCCGCCACCTTGGCGATCGGAAAACCAGTGGCTTTCGAGGCCAGCGCCGACGAACGCGACACCCGCGGGTTCATCTCGATGACGATCATGCGGCCGTCATCCGGATTGATCGCAAACTGGACATTGGAACCGCCCGTTTCGACGCCGATCTCGCGCAGCACGGCGATGCTGGCGTTGCGCATGATCTGGTATTCCTTGTCGGTCAGCGTTTGCGCCGGCGCCACGGTAATCGAATCGCCTGTATGGACGCCCATCGGGTCGAGGTTTTCGATCGAGCAGACGATGATGCAATTGTCCTTGCGGTCGCGCACCACCTCCATCTCGAACTCTTTCCAGCCGAGCAGCGATTCCTCGATCAGCAACTCGCTGGTGGGCGAAGCTTCGAGACCGCGCTTGCAGATTTCGATGAAC
>CAISUK010000557.1 GCA_903888645.1 uncultured Pseudomonadota bacterium
CCGCCACAAACTCGGCGTTGGTTATTTGGAGATTACCGCCTTCGCCGCCTTTACCGGCTTCCAGCGGATCGGTTGTGGAATCTGTCAGCACATTGGGAGTCATGGCCGCCGCTCCTCAAGATGCTGCTTTGCGGGCGGCTTCGAGCTTGGCGACGAGCGTGCGAATTTCAACTTCACTCTTGCCAGCGATGCGTGCGGCGTTAATCGCTGCGACCTCCGTCGTCGGCCAGCCGACAGCCCGCAATCCGATTTGCACCGGATGCGTGAACAGACCTTGCTGAATATCGAGGTAGTGGGCGCTGCGGGAGCGGCCGCGTTCGCGGAGCACAGCGGGAAGGCGAAGGATGGTATGCGTCATGTTGGCACCTCATTGGGCGTTGTTGAACATGGCGCTACTTCGAGCGAGACAGGGTGCTACCTCGCAACCTATCCCCTGCGGGCAGTGCTAAAGCCTTGTCAGGGCTGGGTCTTGGATTTCTTCGAGACACCCCCTTGCGGTTTCACGGTCGGGTTAAACCACGCATCTGGCCGCGCAGGGGCTTCCGTTTCCTCTTTCACAAGCTGCTTCAGGCGCGAAACTGAAATGCCTTCCTCCTCGGCCACCACCTTCAAGAACGCCTTGGTGCCCTTGGCATTTTCAGCGCGTACTCGCGCCTTGAGTCGGTCGCGCCTATGCTCTGCTGATTCGGCATCGCCGGCACTTGCAACAGGGTTATCGACGCAACGCAGCAATGCACGGCGCTCGATGCTCAAGCCTCCTGAGCCAAATTCGAGCACATCCGCCAATGCCAAACGATGACCGGCAATTTCAAGCGCGAGCGTACGGTCAAGCACCAGCAAGACATGCGCGGAATTTTGTATCCCTTTGAGCACGCCAACATCGGCGCGCATCGCGTTCGAGTCGTCAGTGCCGCGCCGCACCTTCAGCAGCTTGGCCAACACTTCCGCGATCTGTCGCAGCGAGCACTGCCATTGCTCCAGCATTGCCAAGGGCACCGCCACGCGCCCGGTGTCGTCGCGTTTGTCACAGACCACGAAGGCGCGCAACGTTCCCGAGGCCAGCGTCGCCATCTCCACCGGCATCGCGCATTCTTCCTCGCAGCCGGGGCAGGTGACGCTGGCGGCTGGTGCGGTTTGAGTCAGCAGCCCGGCGGTCTTAACCTGATTGAGTGCATGGTGCGGCCACTCTGCCAACTCCTGCTCCGAAAACAGTGCCGGATCGCTGCCTGCTGCGAGTCGGTCGAGCAACGCCGGCAGCACGTCGGCCTCCTTCATAAAGTCGGCGCTGGCGAGACGGCGTTATCGGCGGGTACATCGCCTTCCGGTGGTGATTTGGGTTCCACGTTGGATGCTTCGAGCATCGCCCGCAGGCGCAGGCCGATCTCGTCGTATTTCAATGAGCAGGAACACGGCTGCGAGACGGTAAAAGTCACCGACTTCGCTGCCGCTGTGGCATTGGGCTTGACCATTGCGGTAATGCCCACCTGGGTAACGTAATACTCGTGGCTGGGCAGCGAAGCACTGAGCTTGTCGAGCAAGTCGTACACCGCTTTCGGGTTGTGCTTGGGGTCAGCTTCGATCACCAGCTTGGCATTCTTCGGCGTGTACAGGCCGAGGCGCAACTTATTCACCGCCACCGATTCGATGCCGCTACCGACTGCCCAAACAAAATTGAAGTAACGCTGACGCAGTGGCGCAAGGTTGTAGACACGATTGTCCGCCGGGTCGGCAGGCAGTTCCGGGCACTTGAGAATGTGCTCGGCGAAGATCGCCTGCAAGGGTTCGGCCGCTTTCTTGTCGCCATCGAGATGGAGATCGAGCCGACCATCGGCACCGTCATAGACGAAGACGATTTCAAATGGCGGATGGCGCGATTGCAATTCAATCTCTTCACCACGCCATTCCGGTGCGTTTTGCGCGTAGTCCTCGGGAAAGGCGAAGAAGTAGTCCAGTTTTCCGCGACGGTAAGGCTCGACTTTGCAATGCTTGGCGCGCCCGTCGGTGCCGCGGTAATACGTGCGGATCGCCTCCGACAGCGCGGCGATGTCCGCTGGATCAACGGCTGCCGTTACCTTGGGCAGGTTCTTGCGCTTGCGCCAATGGCTCAGCGTATCGGCGTGATAAAACCGTGTCGCGCCCTTCCACATCGGCGCGTGATCGAGAAACACCGTCATCGCCCGCTCGTGATGGCCGGGCAGCGCCATCAACTTGGCCACGAAGGCTTCGTGTGCGCCGTCCTCGTTCAGGTGAAACAAGGCTTCGTCGATGATGGCGACCACGCCTTTTTCATTGCTAATGCCGCTGATCTCGCGCAGTTCGCTCTCCATTCCTGAGCGCGATGCTTCCGGCAATGCCATCCAGGCATCGAACAGCGCGTCGACCTTGGTTTCTTTCATTGCCGTGAAATCGAAATCCAGCAGCACCTCGCGTGCCGCGAAGTAGCGTGCCAGAAATGCGTTAGGCATCTGGCGAAAAAAAGCTCGGGTGGAGTAGTGCTGGGTCATCTGAAATCCCCTTCAAGTCTGTCAATCAACAAACCTTGCGAAAATCTGGATTATGAAGGACGGTACTGTACACTCCCGCACTGATGAATAGCACCGGATCGATCAATGGCCCGCTCAACCGTCCACTACGCGGACAAGGAAACAAACAACATCCTCAAGAAGCTGCATAACAAACTGCGGCCGGCTGGCACACCCGTGCAACGGGTCGAATACATCATCGAGCTGCTGTTGCTGCGCATCTTCGAGGTCAAGCTGGTGCAAGACCCCGAGTTCGAGCAGTTGCGCGGCGCGTTCGCCGGCGACAACGAGACACTGCTGTTTTCCTCATTATTGAGTCTGCCCAACGACCAGATTCTGGCCGCGCTCAACACGCGCTTTTTCCCCTTCTATGCCCATATCCTGAGCCAGGCGCGCAAGGTCTGGCAAGGCAATCTCTCGACCAAGGTGCAGGATCAACTGATTCTGATCGAGGAAGTTTTCGGCAACTCGAATTTCACCAACAACGTCACCAGCGGCAACATGGCCGAGATCATCGGGCTGGTGGCCGAATTGGACAGCGAACGGTTGCTCAAGACCGATCTGCTGGGTGATGCCATTGAATCGGCGCTCTCGGAAACCGGCGGCACCAAGGACATCGGCCTGCATCGCACCCCCGACCACATCCGGCAATTCATGGTCGGCCTGGCGGCACCGACCTTCAAGTCCAGACTTTTCGACCCGGCGGTGGGCACCGGCGGCTTCATGTTCGACAGCTTCGAATACGTGCTCGAAGGCATTTACCGCGAAGGTCGCTGGCCCGGCGCCAAGGCTCACCCGGAACTGATTGCATGGTTCAAGGACTGGTTCGACCGACATCCGACCGAGCTTCCGTCGCATGAGGTGACCACCGACTTTTATCGCACCGGCGTCGGCGGCATTGAATATCTGGGCATGGTGCGTAAGATGGCCGCCATCAACTTCTATGTACGTGGCCTCAACCCCGGCAACATCCAGCAAGGCGACGCGCTGGAAAAGTTTGGCACCGACATCCTGCCGGGCAGCAAATCCATCGTCATCGCCAATCCACCCTTCGGCGCGCAGCGCGACAAGGAGTCCTACCCCAACGTCTGGAGCGAATACGCGACCGAGTCCGAGACCACCATCCTCTTCGTCAAGCTGATGCTGGAAACGCTGGAACCGCACGGTGTCTGCGCCGTCATCGTGTCCGAAGGCTTTTTGACCTGGGACCAGAACAGCGCCCGCGCCCTGCGCCGCGCCTTGCTCGAAGAATGCAATCTGCAAGCCATCATCAGCCTGCCGCAGGGGCTGTTCGTCAGCAAGGGCGGGCAAGGGCCGAAAACTTCCATCCTGCTTTTCGTCAAGGGTCAGCCCACCGAGCGCGTCTGGTTTTACAAGGTCGGCAACGACGGCTACACCATGGGCACCAATCGCAAGCCCATCGCCGGCTGCCAGTTGGTCGAGGCCTTGGACCTGTTCCACGAGTATGTGCGCCAGGGCAAGGAACCGCCCGAGAGCCGGCATTCCTTCTGCATTCCCGCCGAATGGATCAAGACCCTCGACCCGCGTATCAAGGACCGCATCCGTACCGAAACCCGCGCCGACATGGCAACGAAGGAAGCCGATGACCGCGCCAAGCAATTGGAAAAGTGGAATGCCCAGATCGCCGCAAAGAAGCTCACACCAGCCGAGCGCGATGAACGGCTAAGCCAGCATGCCGAACTCTGGTTCGGCAAGACCGAAAACGACATCGCCCGCAAGATCGAGCGGGCGCACCTCTATTCCTTCAACCTGCCCAATTACCGCAGCAGTCTGAGCCTGGCGCAAATCGAGGCATGGAAAGACTTCGCCGCTACCCACGTGCGCGAAGGCAATGGCGACGCCACGCTGGAAGCAAAATACCGCGCCGTCGCCGCCGCGCGCACCGAAGAACTGGACGAGATGTTGTCCTCCCTCGATCCGAGACATACGCTGGAACTGGATTGGGCTCGGCAGTTTCTGGCCGCTGTGCCGACTGAGGAATTTGGCCGACACTCGCATCTGAATACCTTGCAGGAGGTGATTGCGTCGCAGACAAAAACAGCGCACATACAGATCAAAAATGTTTTGGAACAGTGCTCTCACCGAATCCACCTTGATCCAGCAACGATTTACAGGTTGGTAACAGTGCGGCTCTACGGTAATGGCGTACAGCTTCGGAGCGAAACTGAGGGCTGCGATCTCAAGGGGGCAAACTGGTTTTCCGTCAAAGCCGGCGACATCATCATGTCCAAGATCGATGCTCGAAATGGCGCGTTCGGAATCATTCCAGATGAGCTTGACGGCGCGATAGTGACAAATGAATTTCCAGTCTTTCGCGTCCTTTCTGCGGACTGGCACCCTGACTTCATCATTGCGATGCTGAGTAGTCCACTCTTCTATCAGCGCTTTGATGCGATGGTTTCTGGCGCAAGCGGTCGGAGACGTGTTGAGCCCGCCGAGTTTCTCGACATGGAGATACCCTACGCACCACCAGATATTCAAAAAGCAATCGGTAAACGACTGGTTGATCTGCGTCTGACTATCGCTTCTGCATCGGTCGAAGTTGAAGCTATTGAAAAGCAGATAAGCGAGATGCTGGAATCCTGACCATGCCCAAGCCCACGAAAACCGGCGTCTTCGACAACGAGGCATCAACGGTAGACCTCAAGGTCTATGACACCTTGAAGGCGCTGGATTGGCGGCTGGGTGACACATTGCTCTATCAGCCCAGCTACGCGCTGACCGAGGACGAGCAGAAGGACTATCCCGGCAGCAAGTCGATCAAGCCGGATTTCGTGTTGCAGGATTTGCAGGGTTTCGCGCTGGCGGTGATCGAGAACAAGCTGGACGATCCGCGCAAGGCGCTGCCCAAGCTGCGGCTCAAATACAGCCGTTTGCTGAAACCCCGTTTCCTCTATGCCTGCGCGGCGGATGGCGCGGGCGGATTGAAAGTGCTGTTTTTCGACCTCGCCTGGCGCGGTGTAGATGCGGCGGATTTCCGCGTGGTCGATGGGTTCATGTCCTTGACGGATGTGAAGCTCAAGATCGAGCAGGACCGGCTGAAGCGACAACAACAGGAAATCAGCATCGACACGACGCTGGCTGGCGGTTTCGACCCGGCGGCGGGGAAAGAGCGCACCTATCAACTGGATTGCATTCGCACCCTGCTCGATCATTACCGCGATGGCAAGATGAAGATGCTGGTGCACATGGCCACCGGCCTGGGCAAGACACGAACCATGGTCGCCTTCGCCAAGGCGCTGCTCGATCATGCGCTGGCCCGGCGCATCCTGTTCGTGGTAGATCGACGCACACTGGCGCGGCAAGCGATCAATAAGGGGTTCCGGCTGCTCACTCCGACCTACAACAGTCACTGGATCACTTCGGCGAGCTGGCGCGCGCACACGACCAAGAATATCCACGCGGTGGTGATCGACACGCTCGAACTGCTTTACGACAGGATTCCGAGCAATTTCTACGATCTCATCATCGTGGACGAATGCCACCGCTCTATCACGGTCAATCGCAATCTGGTGTTCGATCATTTCGTCTGCCCGCGCATCGGCCTGACGGCCACGCCGCGCATTGCTGTTCCGCCCGCAGGGGGCACACTCAACGACGATGACGCCGCGATCAACGACACCTATCGCCTGTTCGGTTGCGCGAGTGGGGCGCCGGATTTCGAGTTCAACCTTGACCGAGGCATCGACGAAGGCTTCTTGGCGCCGTATCGCAAGGAAGAGCAAATTACCGCGCTGACCAAGGAAGCGATGGAAAGCGGGGTGCTCTACGACCACCTGCTCGACCCGGAAACCCGCGCGCGCATCGAGTTGGGAGCGGAACAAAAGATCGAACTGGAACGACTGAACAAGCGAATCCTGAGCGACGAACAAGCCAACCGCTGGGCGGAGATCGTCCGCAAGGAAACCGAGTACGGCGAAAAGCTGCTGTTGTTCGCGGCCAGCCAGGCGCACTGCCTGATGCTGGTGAAGGCGATCAATGCCGCCTTCAACGATTCCGGCCAGAGCCCGCGTTACGCCGAGGCGATCATTTCTGAAAACGACGACATCAACGAATCGCTCAAGGAATGGTTTGATCGGCCCTACTCGAATCCGCGCATCGTGGTGTCGGTGGACATCATGAGCACCGGCGTCGATATTCCATGCCTTCGTTACATCGCCTTCGGCGCCTTGACCAAATCGGTCGGCAAGTATTTGCAGATGCTGGGGCGTGGAACCCGACTCGATCCGAAAACCGGCAAGTTCAGTTTCAAGATTCTCGATTTCGTCGGCCTGTGCAAGAAAATGAACGACAACGGCAAGGGCACGGCCAAGCCGAACGAAAAGGTGGTCAAGCCCGGCGCTGGCGGCAATGGAGGGGGTGGCGGTGGGGGCGGCGGTATCACGGTTGATGGCATTCTCGACAACCCCGATCCGGCCAGCCTGATTCAGCGGGTGCTGATTACTGACGACGGCATCCGGATCGTCGACAACCTGCCCATTGCCAAGGCGCGCGAACTGTTCGAGGAAGGCGTCAAATCAACAATGGACCCACGTATTGCCTTGCTGCGGCGCAAGGCATGGGAAGACAAGGACTACCAACCGACCGAGGAAGAACTAGCACTCATCAAGGAATGGGCGGCTGCCCCCGACGTGATACTTTCAGAGGAACAACTGCAACGGATTTACGAATATCCGGCCGGTTCGGTCTGGGATTTCTTTTTGGCAGTGTTGGGTGTCAGGAAAATTCCAACCACCCGCGAACGCATCGAGGCAGGTTTCGAAAGCTATCTGGAGCTATACAATTTCACCGACGAGCAGACCATGGCGCTACGCAAGATCAAGGATGTTTTCGTCGCCAATCTCTCGTCGCACGGGCGCGTGGATCTCGACACGATCTTCGCCGATCCGATTTATGCCCGGCTGATAGGCGACTTCGAGGACATCAACCGCAAGTTTCATGGGAAATTGCGCGAAGTAGTGGAGGGAATGCGGGGCTGTTTCAAGAAGGCGGCGTGAGACAGGAAATGCGCTGCTACGTTCGGCGACATTGGGGTTGCAGCGTTTGGCGCCGTCTCGCCAGCGCCGACTTTTACAGTGAATACTTTGTGAGAGCGCCATGAGCAAGAAAATCACCCAGCACGACACTTCCGCTGCCCCCGCCGCCGTGTTCCAGCAAAAGGCCATCCGCCGCACGCTACATAACGACGAATGGTGGTTTGTCATCACCGACATCGTTGCCGCGCTGACGGATGCCGCCGATCCGTCGGACTATTGGAAGAAGATGCGCCGGCGCGACCCCGATTTGAGCCTCGACAGCCAAGGGGGGGGGCAAATTGACCCCCCCCTTGCGCTGGCATTTGAGACGGCGGGCGGTCGGCAAAAACTCCAGTGCTGGAATACGCAAGGCATTTTCCGCTTGATCCAGTCCATCCCCAGCCCCAAGGCCGAACCCTTCAAACGCTGGCTGGCCAAGGTGGGCAAGGAGCGTCTGGATGAGATCGAGAACCCCGAGCTGGCGATGGGGCGGATGCAGGAACTCTACGAAAAGAAGGGCTACCCGAAAGAGTGGATCGACAAGCGCCTGCGCGGTATTGCGGTGCGGCAGGATTTGACTGATGAGTGGAAAGCGCGTGGCGTGGCGTCCAGTGTGGAGTTTGCGATTCTGACCAACGAGATCATGCAAGGCACCTTCGATCTGAAGGTGGATGAGTACAAGCAAGTGAAGTCGCTGGCGCGGGAAAACCTGCGCGACCACATGACCGACATCGAGTTGATCCTGACCATGCTCGGCGAGGCGACGACCACCAAGCTGCACCGCGACCGCGATTCGCAGGGTATCGCACCGCTGAAGAAAGATGCGAAAGATGGCGGTGCGGTGGCGGGTAGAACGCGCAAGGATATTGAGAAGCAGAGCGGCCAGCCGGTAGTGAGCCGCAGCAACTACTTGCCCCCGCCAACCGCTGGAGCGGTGTTGGAAAATGGTGGGGCGTCTGGGAAGCCGACGAAACGCAAGGCGGTTGCGGCCAAGAAGAAAGTGAAGGGCGACCAAACATGAATACCGATGCACTGTTCTGCTCGCTATCGTCGCAAAGCATCGCCGACTTGATTCGATCTGCCCGGCAGGCTGTTTGTTATGCCGCGCGGGGTATGAGCAATCCTAGCAGGCGGCGCCCTGTAGGTGGTAAGCGAGCGCGAATAAAGTCGGCGCTGGGGACGCGTCGATGAAATCTGTCAGGGGCATGGAAATGGGCGCGTTCGCAACTACCGCAAAGCAACCATCCCTATTCGGGGGTCAGGAGGAAGCGGAAGCTGACGCTGACGCGGCTCGATCTATGTTGGATCAACTGCTGGCTGATTCCCGTCTCTATCGCACCACACAGGAGTACCAGAGCCTGCTCGATTTCGTGGTGAGGCTGCGCAATTTCGCGCCGTTCAACGCCATGTTGTTGCAGATTCAAAAGCCGGGTTTGATGTATGCCGCATCGGCGCGGGACTGGTGCGAACGGTTTGAGCGCCGGCCCAAGGAGGATGCGCGCCCGTTGCTTATTCTGTGGCCGTTCGGGCCGGTGGCGCTGGTGTATGACGTGCAGGACACCGAAGGCAAGGACTTGCCCGACGGCGTCAATGCATTTGCCGCAGCCGGCACGATGACAGCCGTGCGCATGAGCGGATTTGTCGCCCTGCTCGCAAGAAAGAACATCGTCGCCGAGTGGATCGACGCGGGGGACGGCAAGGCCGGCGCCATAGGGGTTTCGGAACGAGTCACCGATCCGGAAGTGCTGGTCAAGTACAAGGTAAGCATCAACAGGAATCACGCCCCCGCCGTGCAGTTCGCCACGCTGGCCCATGAATTGGGCCATCTGTGCCTAGGTCATCTGGGACCGAACAAACTATTGAAAATTCCAGAGCGACCAAGGCCGGTGCTTAAGGACCTGGAGATCGAGGCGGAATCGGTGGCCTATCTTGTCTGCAATCGCAACCGCGTAAAGCCGGATTCGCAGACCTACCTGTCTGAGTTTGTTGCCACGAACACGGACATCGATTCTGTCGATTTTTACCAGATCATGCGGGCAGCCGGCCAGGTGGAAACCTTGCTCAGACTGACCGCGCACACCAAGTTTGGCCGGCACTGAGCGATTGTCCGGAGGCAACATGAAATGGCTTGGGCAACTCAAGGTGCACCTGTTTCCACCCGTCACGCAGCGCATGGCGCTGGACATTGCACGGCAGGCGCTGGCGCAACCCGTAGTATCCGAGCCGCTGATCTGCCATGGCAGGAAACCGCCGCAATTTCGGATTTATGCCAATCCACCCGAGCCCTGCTGGTGGGTGCAGGCGCCTTGGGGCGATGGCAAGGACGGAGCCTCGCTTCGCAGCAGCCGCTTGATTGTGATCGGCAGGAATACAGGGGCGATTCACTATGACGGCTCGGCCGGCGACGAAGGGTAGCCACGGTTCGGCGCCATGCGAACACAACCGCTTGAGCAATACGACATTTCTCCCATCAAGCTGTGGTCGCTCCTCCAGCGGCAGCTTGCCGACAGCGGACAAACCAAGGGCAGCCCGCAGCAGTGGATCGGCACCATTAGCAATTTGCAGAAAAAAGGCGTCAGCGGCGTCGAGATCGAGTGGTCGGGGATCATGCCGATGCTGGGCGAAGACGCGGAATCTGATCGGGTTTTCGATGCGCTGGTTGCTCTTGCGGCTGATTTAGAGGGTAAGCCTGAGCACGAGCGTGTCGAGCATCCTCAACCTGTTCTGCATATCGAGGAGCTGCTTGATTTTCTGAATGACAAGCCACCTTGCGAGCTTGTCCTTCAGCGCCACATCACTGACGAGTATGTCCCGCTGGTTCGCTACGCGAAGCAACAGCGGCCGGCGACATTGCCGCCCGTCCTTGTTCGCAACGGGCGGCGCGAAGTGCGACTGCTGCACTTCATGGATCGAACCTTCGGGCTCTGTATCTGGTTGCATGTGGACGTCGATGCGGGATTGTTTGGCCGGCATCGATACTGGTCGTTCTCCGTTCCGCGGGGCAGGAAGAAGCTCGCCCCGCAACCCGTCGGCCGCAGCTTTGTTAGTGCCCAAGAGGCGATGGCCTATGGCCGGGCACTTGTCGAGCGCATGGCCCGGCGCCTTGCAGCACAAGGGTTCGTCGGTCAAACCCGAAGCCTCAATCGGTTCACTCGATTCGCGCTCCCCGGCGGCGAGCACTACACCGAATGGCTGATCACCGCGCCAAATCTTTCCGTTGAGTATTGGGGCGAGCATTTTGAGCTTGCCAATATTGTGGCCCATGTGCGGACTACCGAGCGCATGACTCCCCAAGGCGTGCGCTTGCTCGTTCTGGAGGAAATCCAGAGCGACTGGAATCAAGCGCTGCGCAAGGCCATCCAGGAGGCGCGGAAGCGGCATCCAGTGGACGCCGCTGACCCCGACTTCATCGAGTGGGACGAAGATCTGGAGCCGCCGCCCTTGAACCCGTATCTGAATCATTGGCTGGAGGCCGCGCTGCGCATGATGCTGCTGCTTGCCGCCAATCAGGGCTTTGCGGGCATTGCCTGGTTGCCGGGAACACTACATGCCGAGCGCTTTCCGTGGGCCAACGCCGAAGGACTGAAAGCGTTCTATGACCGCATCGTCCCTGCGGCGGTGGAAAAGCTCGCCAAGTCATGGGGCATGCGATTGGACGCCGCGCAGTTCTCAACCTTGAGCCGGCACTTTCGCGTGCGGAAGCCGACCGAGAAGGCGATATGGCAGGTTCTGAGTCTGGACTCCGGGAAAATCGTTGGTGAGGAATTCGCCAACTACGATGCGGCAGAGGCATTCCGCAGATCGATGGAGGATGCCGTATTGGAGCGCGTTACCGCACTTTATCTGTCGGATGAAATGCGGGATGACATTCGGGAACATGGTTTGCCTTACCTGGGGGCCGTGGGCAAACGGCTTGGGCCGGCGGGACACCTTTAGCACTCATCGCTTGCCGCTGCTTTCTCCGTTATCGCTTCAACCTCCTTAACTCCGAACACGTCGCACGGCTCATACCCGACTTTGACACTTCCGAGGCACATTTTTCACTGACACCCAGTAACCGTGCGGGTTTTCGGGCGTCAAGTCGCAAAAGTCCTAGATACATGGATTGTTGATTTTCACCCCTGAAGGCC
>CAISUK010000558.1 GCA_903888645.1 uncultured Pseudomonadota bacterium
GGGAGACACCGTGCGGCGTGTTCGCAAGGAGTCCGGTCTGACGCAACGAGATGCCGCCGCCCTATGCAACGTGAGCCTTCCATTCCTGAATGGGTTGGAACAGGGAAAGGTCACCGCCCAGATCGGGAAAGTGCTGACCGTCTGCCAGCGCTTCGGCATTGATGTCAGATTGTCTCTCCCCATGGCGCCGGGTGATGACGCATGAGCACGCTGCGTGTTTTGGCCAACGGTGCTTCCGTGGGCACACTCGATGTGGCCGATGGCCTATGGTCGTTCGTCTACGCTCCCGACTGGAGCGTCTATGCGCTATCTCCCAGTTTCCCCTTGGCGACGCGCAGTTATCAGGACTCAGGGGATGCGCGACGACTGGAATGGTTCTTCGAGAACCTTCTTCCGGAGGGCCGGCTGCGTGAATTGATTGCGTCACGGGATCGTATTGATCCCAAGGATACGTGGGCCTTGCTGATTCGACATGGTCGGGATACGGCCGGTGCGCTGACACTGATTCCGGATGAGATCGATCATCCCGACGTTGAGGAAAGATTGGTCCCGCTTGCACGGGAAGCATTGCAGGCCAAGATCAAAGAGTCGCGCACGCGCAATTTGCCGTTGATGGCGTCCTGGGACGACATCCGAATGTCGCTGGCTGGTGCTCAAGAGAAGCTCGGTCTGCGCATCGACGCCAATGGCGCCTTATTCCTGCCCGAGGGGACGGCGGCCTCGACCCATATCGTGAAGCCGGAAAACGCCAGCGCAGATTTCCCGTTCTGCCCATCCAACGAGTTCTTTTGCATGCGGCTTGCGGCTGAACTCAAGGTTCCTGTCCCTGCGGTGGACCTTCTTCACTTGCCTGAGCCGCTCTACGTCATTGATCGGTTTGATCGTGAGTCAGCCGAAGCGAAGGGTGCAGCAGGAAACGCGATTCGAAGACTTCATCAGATTGATCTGTGTCAGGCATTGGGCGTTTCACCTACGAAGAAATACGAGAGTGAAGGCGGTCTGGGTTTGCACCATTTGTTTGAAGTGGTAAGAAGCGCGTTCATTGACCGACCAATCGTGGCGACCAGCGCAGTGGTGCAGTGGGTCGCCTTCAATTATCTGGTCGGCAACCTCGATGCGCACGCCAAGAATATTGCCTTCTTGATGCGCGGACAGAAAGCCGCTGTCGCACCGTTCTACGACATGCTCTGTGTCGAGGCGTATTTGCCACGGGCGACGATGTCGATGTCGATCGCTGGCGAAAACAAACCGGGCTGGGTCGAGGGGCTGCATTGGGATGCCATGGCCTTCGAAGCGGGCGCAGCACCCAGGCTCGTCCGTGGTGTCTTGTCGCGAATGAATTCAGACTTGCCGGATGCTATTTCCAGGGTCATCGGAGACGAGCGCCTGGTGCCGGCCGAACGTGACTTCATCCGTGAAAAAATTCTTCCGGTGATCGAGGAGAGAAGGCAATTCCTCACTGATGCCATGAAGTCGCGACAATCCACATTGCCCGATCTACTGAAGAGCCGGGATCTGTCTCCTGATGTCGTAGATCGAATACAGTCGGTGTCGGGGTGACAAAGGCTCCTGATGGGCCGCGCTTATGTGGATTGGGATGGCTTGCTACCCTGTTACCAGTTCATAGGTCTTCTCGATTTCGTTGTCATCCTGATCGGTATCGTCTTTGGAATCCACCAGTGGCCGCAGCTTGTGGCGGTCGGTAATGCATTCACTGGAGTGCCCTCGCAGCAGGTCGTTGCCACTCCATATTTGATGAAAAGGTCGGCCGGTCACCGTCCTGATGAAATAGGCATCCTCCCGGTCTTCATGGTGTCCCAGATGCTGGATCACTTCGACCACCAGACCAATGTTCTCCGGGTAGCCGGCAATGATCACGCAGAGGGTTCCAGGTTTCAGTGCTGACATGTTATTTACTCGGTGACGACTTTAGTTCTTGCACCGTGTTGGCCACATGCGTCAGCTGACTGGTCATCTCATCCAGCCGCCCTCGCATGTACTCGATACTGCCAAGCATCAGTTCCACCGTTGAATTGATAGTGACCAAGGGGTTGTCCGGCTTTCCGTCACGCATGATTTGATTGCACAGGTCAATGCACTCATTGCAAATAAATACCTTCGGGCCGGCGATTAACTTGTTCACCTCGTTTTGCGATTTTGCGCAAAAGTCGCAGTAGAGGATCTTCTCCGCAGGGGGCTGGGATGGCGTAGTGGATTTTTTGCGGGTGGCCATTAGTTGTGCTCTGAGTCTTCTGGTTGGCGCAATGGAATCAAAATATCCTTCAAACCGTTGTGATCGATTTCCTGCATCAGTGCAAGCAGGCGACCGATTTCACCTTGAGGAAATCCCTCACGGGCGAACCAATTCAGGTAATTGCCTGGAAGGTCGGCAATCAGTCTGCCCTTGTATTTGCCAAAAGGCATCTCACGTCTGACCAGTAACTCCAGATCCTCGGGCTTCATACCTTCAGATTTCTTTCATCACCGATTGTCCGGTTGATTGGGCTATCGGAAAAGGGCATCACGATCCTCGAACTCGAGTAGCTGCGTCTGCTTCATCGTGCTCGTCAGTTAGCACCATGCAAACTTAGGCGGGCTTATTGGTCGCCGGGGTTGGCGTAACGGCCTTTACCAGTGACGGCTGTATTGCAGCTTTTACGGCCGGTTTCTTCGCTGCGGACTTCGGGGTCGCAACTTTCACTGGCTTCTTGGCTACCGTAGATTTCTTGGTAGCAGGCTTGGCGATGGGCTTTGCGGTCTTGGCCTTGGCTGACTTTGTCACCCTCGTTGCCTTCGCGACTGTTGCAACCTTGCTGGGCTTTGTGACTTTCTTTACAGCAGATTTCGGAGCGGCGGCTGTCTTTTCGATCAGGAAATCCTCTTTGGATTTGCCTTTCTTGATGGCGTCTGCAATGAACGCAGGGGCCTTGCCATGTCCGGTCCAGGTTTTTCCCGTCGCTGGATCACGATACTTCGGCACGCCGGTTGGTTTGACATTGGTTTTCTTTGTCCTCTGGGTCTTTGCTGATTTGCCCTTCAAATCCAAGTCAGAGGTCGAGAGTCCGTATTCCTGCATCAGTCCCTTAATCTTGGCCACCACTTCCGCCACCTCCTTTTTGAACAGATCGGCGGCTTGCTTTTCGAGTTTGGCGATTTGGGCCTTGACGTCGCGATAAGAGCTCATCGAATATTTCCTTTTTATGGGGAGGCTTATCTTAGCGCCAATCCATGCAATGGCATATTGGTGAGGGGTTAGGAATGTCAAATGGTTCTCGTTGGCGAAAAGTGCCAACAGCTGAGAGATCGAATTTTGAGCAGTTACCGCGGGTGTTCCATCGAAGTGCGCCGCAATGCATCTATATACCCGGCCAGGTCCTCAACATGCACGTATCGGCGACGGTCTCGCAAAATGGTTGGAAGCGGAAAGACTCCCTTGCTAATTTGATTGTGTGCGGTTCTAAGCTTGATGCCAATCTCGCGGGCGGCCATTGAAAGCGGAAGCAATGAACGGCTATATCGACGGGACAGGGTCTCCAGACTGTTTTCGTGTGTTGTGGAATCCATCTCATGCTCCGTAAGGACATCAGACGATACTAACAATCCAACGGGCGAGGCTGTGGTTGAAACGTGGCCTGAAAAGGCGCATTTCGAACATCACTCCCAATCGGATTTTTTGACGCGACATCCTTTCAACTGACCGTCATTACTACTCAGTTGCGGGGCGGTAGCTCCAAATGCTCAAGTTCCACACCTCGAAATGCGTCCTTTTTGGTCGCATTTCGATCCCGATAAGACCCATCCCATCCCTACTATCTCAGTGTCCTTCGGTTCTCTGAATCGAGGAAATTGAAAATGCAAAATAGGGAGTGTGCGAGGTGAACACGTTTGAATTATTGATAGCCGCAGCTGACGGAAAAGCCGTCGTGACGGAAAAGAAGGCAGGCGAAATCATTGGTGGCGTGTCCATCAAGCGGCTGCGAAATCTACGGTCTGAAGGTAAGGAATTGATCCCCACCATGCAGATAGGAGGTAGACGCTTTGTCTGCATTACTGATCTGGCCAATTTTGTTGACCGACAGAGATCGGTAGCCAATACGGCGCCTTCGGTAGTGGCCTCTCATGGCAAGCTAAATCCAGCAAACCCCTCCCGTCGACCGGTAGGGCGGCCGAAACTTTCTTCGAAGAAATAGGACGATCCGAGTGTCCAAACAACTTCCCGGTGCCAACGGCTAGTCTTGGTTTGCAATGCCGCCATTCCATTGGAATTATTCTGTCACTTACCTAAATGTAGCTTAGAGCTTGTAGCCCTGGGCGAGCCAATAGTGCCAGTCGCCGACAGCCTCATTGGTGTCCTGATCCTTTGACATGGACTCCAATTGCGCCAGCGGTACGGCAAGGGAATCGTCGCCATGGCTGATCATGACGAACATTTCCGATTCACATTCCTCTTCGGGAGCCATGCCCAATACGTCTACCACTTGCTCCACCTTGAGCGGAGAAATGGCACGCCTGGCCTTGCAACGGGCTTTGAAAGGGACAGCCAGTTTCCCTTCCAGATAGTAGTACCAGCCCATGGCCCGTTCGATCTCGTCGTAAGCATCAACAACAGCCTCCATGGCAATGCGGTGCTCGCGAACTTCGTCCTCTTTCACGTGCTTGACCATCAGTGCACCGTCGGCGGAGCGCCGTTCGCTCCGCAGCACTTCTTGAATTTCTTTCCGCTACCGCAGGGGCAGGGGTCGTTACGCCCGATTTTCGGGCCGCCGCGAACGACCTGCGGGAACTCCTTCTGCCTGCCGCGATGGTGATAGTCGTCGCTGAGCAGTGCAACCGGTTGGCTGACGCGCTTCTCTTTCCAATAGGCGTGGATTCTCACGAGGGAGGGTTCGATTTCGTTCATCCATCTCTCGGCATCGCCACCGCTCTTGGTCAAATCGATACCCTCGTCGGTACCGAGTCGAAAGAACGGCGTGAACCATGTCGGCTGCCCAATGGATAGCAGGCTCCACGCATCTTCGTTGAACATGAAGCCGGTAATGAA
>CAISUK010000559.1 GCA_903888645.1 uncultured Pseudomonadota bacterium
CCGAGAAGCGCCTGCCCCAGGACGGCCGCATCAGCCTGCGTCTGGCCGGCCGCGCCATCGACGTACGCGTATCGACGCTGCCGACCGGCTACGGCGAACGCGCCGTGCTGCGCATCCTCGAAAAGGATCGGGCGCGGCTCAACCTGTCGGCATCCGGCATGGACGAGCGGACGCTGAAGGAGGTCGACAGCCTGGTGCACCAGGCGCATGGCATCGTGCTGGTAACCGGGCCGACCGGCTCAGGCAAGACCACCACGCTCTACTCGGCGCTGGCCCAGCTCGACACGAAGAAGCAGAACATCATGACTGTCGAGGATCCGATCGAATACAACCTCGAGCACATCGCCCAGACTCAGGTCAATGCGCGCATCGACATGAGCTTTGCCAAAGCGCTCCGCTCGATCCTCCGGCAGGATCCCGATGTCATCATGATCGGCGAAATCCGCGACATCGAGACCGCCCAGATCGCCGTCCAGGCCAGCCTCACCGGACACCTGGTGCTGGCGACGCTGCACACCAACGACACCGTCAGCGCGGTGACGCGGCTGGTCGACATGGGTGTCGAACCATTCCTTCTGTCATCCTCGCTGATCGGCGTCCTGGCCCAGCGGCTGGTGCGCCGCCTTTGCGTTCATTGCCGCCAGCCCTACCAGCCCGACGCGGCGGAGAGAGAACTGCTCGGCGTCGATGCGGCGCAGATCTATCGCGCCACCGGTTGTGGCGAATGCAATCAAACCGGCTACAGCGGCCGCACAGGCGTCTATGAACTGCTCAAGATCGATGAGCACATGCGTCATCTGATCCACGAACGAGCCGCCGAGCAGGACATCAAGAACCACGCCGTTGCCGCCGGCATGATCGATCTGCGCCGCGACGGTCTGCGCTGGGTGCTGTCCGGCGTGACTTCGCTGGAAGAGCTGCTGTCCGTGACCCGCGACGACAAGTCGTAGCGCGACAGACAAATACGGCAGATCGATCGTGGCGGTCTACAAGTTCGAGGCGCTCGACGCCGCAGGCAGTGTCAGCAAGGGGCTGGTCGAGGCCGATTCGCAGCGCGCCGCGCGCAGCCGCTTGCGCGACCTCAAACTGCTGCCGCTGCAGGTCGATGCGGTCGATGAGCCGGCCGCGGCGCGCCGCAGCAACTGGCTGGAGCGGCGCCGCAAGCGGCTTACCGGGGCGCAACTGAGCCTCATCACCAGGCAGCTATCGACATTGCTCGCCGCCGGCCTGACCGTGTCGCAGGCGCTCGGGGCGGTGATCGACCAGATCGAGCAGGAGCCGTCGCGCGAGATCGTCGCCTCGGTGCGTGCCGAGGTACTGGCCGGCAGTTCGCTGTCACAGGCGCTCGGCAAGCATCCCGGCGTATTCCCGGAAATCTATCAGGCGGTGGTCAACGCCGGCGAAGAATCCGGGGAGTTGGCGCACATCATGGACGGCCTGGCCAACTACATCGAATCCCGCCAGGCGTTGCAGCAGAAGGTCGTCCTCGCGCTGGTCTACCCGGCGGTGGTGACGCTGGTCGCCCTGCTGGTGGTGAGCGGCCTGCTGATCTACGTGGTGCCGCAAATGGTCGCCGTCTTCGAGCATTCGCGGCAAACCCTGCCGCTGCTGACGCGGCTGCTGATCGCCCTGAGCGGCTTCCTCAAGGCCGCCTGGCCCTATTTGCTGGTGCTGCTGGGTGCCGCCGCCTGGCTGGCGAAGATCGCGCTGGCGCGGGATGCCATCCGCCTGCGCTGGCATCGCCAGATTCTCGGCCTGCCGGTGCTCGGCAAGCTGGTGCGCAGCCTCAACACGGCGCGCATCGCCAGCACCCTGGCGATCCTCGTCGGCAGCGGCGTGCCGATCATCCGCGCCATGCAGGCCGCCGCCCGGGTGACCGCCAACCTGCCGATGCGGCAGGCCATCGACAATGCAATCAGCATGATCCGCGATGGCTCCGGGCTGAGCCGCGCGCTGGCCGCGAGCAACCTGTTTCCTCCCATCCTGATTCACCTGATCGCCAGTGCCGAATCGACCGGCAAGCTCGATGCAATGCTGGATAAAGCTGCCGTGCAGCAGGAGCGGGAAGTGGAGAATCGTCTCTCGCTACTGACCGGCCTGATGGAACCGGCGCTGATCCTGGTGATGGGCGGCATCGTGCTGGCGATCGTCCTCGCCGTGCTGATGCCGATCATCGAGATGAACCAGCTGATCAAATAGTCGGCGAGGCGGCCGCCCCTCTCCCTCAATCCATCTCCCGCGAGGGGAGAGGGAAGCTGGCTTGTCTCCTCTCCCCCCGCGGGAGAGAGGTCGGGAGAGAGGGGGGGGGAACGCTTTGACCAACGAAGCGTATTGCTCGTCTCAAAGCTTGAATACTTTTTTCACGAACTCCTCGACCTTGGCCGGCCGGATCGGTTTGAGGAAGTAGCCCTTGGCGCCACCGGCAACCGCAGCCTCGACAATGCCGCGATTGGCATTGCCCGTCACCATGATGGCCGTCGTCAACGGGCTTGCCGCCATGATCAGCGGAAGTGCCTCGATTCCGGTCATCCCCGGCATGTCGACGTCGAGGCAGACCAGGGCCGGATGCGTCCTGCCGACGACTTCGATCGCTTCGTTGCCGCAAGTGGCCACGCCGAGGACCCTGATGCCGAGTTCTTCGAGGATGCCCTTCAGCAACAGTCGGACCGAACCACTGTCATCGACGATGACAGCCGAGCGCGGTATCACACCGGAGATTCGCTCAATTGCCGGCGCCGCTGTCGCCTCGGGTTCTGTCGTTTCTGATGCCCGCGTCTTGATCCGGCGCGATTCTTCGATGTCCTTGAGTTCGGCAATGATCTGCGACTGCTTGAACGGCTTGTGGATGAAGCCCCTGGCACCAAAATCGGCGGCGTGTCCCTTGACCTCCGGGTCATCGGAACCAGTGACCATGATCACGTCCACCTGGTTCGCCGCCAAGTCCATGTGGGCGAGCAGGTCGAG
>CAISUK010000560.1 GCA_903888645.1 uncultured Pseudomonadota bacterium
CCGGTTAACTTGGGGATGTCCACGCCATCCTTGTTCTTGTAGCTGGTGATATGCACATCGCCGACGTGGGCGACGATCTGCTTGCCTTTGAGCAGGTAGGGCGTCAGGGCTTCGGCGAGCTTTCCCCACAGGCTCCCTTCAACCCACTGCGACGGTTTGTAGCCGTCATCGCCTTTCTTGCCGTAGTTGTAGACCATGCGCAGATTGCACACGGCGTCGCCATTGGGCAGGTAGCGCAATTCAGCGTCTGCGCCAAGGCGGAATAATCCGATCAGTTGGGCCATGTCAATTTGCCCCGTCGTAGACATTGTGGAAGTGGGCGATGGATGCGTCGCGCAATGCGGCCATGTGCTTCTCGGCGATTTCACTTAATTGCGCGACAAAGCGTTTTGGCATTCCGCACGACTCGGCCGATTCGGCATGCAGCGTCGCCTCGGCGTAATCAAAGGCAGCCTGTTCAAGTGCGTTCATTACGCGACCTTTCTTTGCAATTGCGACATGAGTTTGTGGGCTTCGCCTTCAGCCTCGATGACCGCACTTTCCAATTGCCTGATAAATTCATCATCGCGCGCCACGGCGATAATCAGTAGGCGATGCGACTCAGGCATACGCGGATCAAAACTGACGAAATCCCATTGCTGCCGGCCCGTGACCCACATGCAACCCTGAATCTGCGGCTGGTACTCGGGCGGCACACCAGACATGAAGCGCTCCAGGTGCACGATGGAGTTTTTCGGGCACTTCATCTCAATGCCTTTGTCATCGCCAATCAGGCCATCGGGCGAGGCGCCGGCAAACGGAAAATCAGCATGCGTGATGAAGCCGGCCGGGGTGACGATGTTGCCGGTTTCCAATTCGTAGGCTTCGCGGGCAAACGGTTCGACATCCGTGCCCCATTGGAGTGAATAACTGGAAATGCCGTCGACGGGCAAACCCGTCATGCGTTCGACCACGACTTGCCAAATCATGTCCCAATAGCATTTCAGCGGTTCGCCGGTTTTCTTATTGCGGGCCATGACATCAACAAACTTGCTGCCGGTGAATTTGCCTGCCCTTTCTTTCAGCCAGGCGTCGCTACCCTGTTCGGCGGGCGGTAGGGTAATGTCGTTCATCTGAGTTTCCCTCCATTCAAAAAGTGCACACGATCAGCGGCGTCGGCACGATTGTCGTAATCGTTATCGGGGTGCCACTTACCTTTCGGATCAAAAAAGCCGACGGTGTATAAGCCCGGTTCAGATAGCAGATAAACCCACATGGCTATGCCCCGACCATTTCCGCCTCGACCGGCGCAGCGGCGAGGGCTTTGAGCCGGGCATGCTCGGTGGCGCCGACGATCTTGCGCTGTGTCGGGGTTAGCTTCATCCAGGCTTGCCCGTACATATCGAGGCCGGCTTGAATGGCGGTGGTTTCCAGGCGCTTGATGAGGGTGTCGCGCTCGGATGGCTCGCCAGTTTCGACCGTGACCACGCGCGCTGCATCCGATGCGGCCTGCGCGGCTTGCGCGACCTGGGCGCCATTGGGGCGACGGTTCACAACCTCGCCGGTATTACCGTCGATGACTTCGCCCTCGATGATTCTTTCCGCTTCGTCAGGATCGAATACGCCGACAAAGCCAAAGGCGAGCCGGGCGCACTGAATGAGCGCTTTGTGGCGCAGCATGCGTTTCGGGTGTGTCTGCCAGGGTCCGACGGCACGCCGGCACTCAGACATAAATTCCGTGACCTTGATGGGGTGCGCGCGGTCCTTCCTGTGCATGATGCAAGTGCAACTATCGCTGGCGTCATCTTGAATGAATTCCATGCCGTCGAATTGCGGATGCTCATTGATGATGCGCGACCAGCCGTCGACGCCGACAACCGGCACGATGCCATTGTTCTTATCGGGGAAAGCGTAGATTTCGCGCGTCCAGGGATTCAGGCCGTATTGATTGGCCACCACCATCAGCGCGGTCATTTGCGCATCGGATACCTGGCCCTTGAAGGCCGTGGCCTTGAGAATGTCGATAACGCCATCGGCGCCTGACATGCCGAATTTCTCGGCGAGTTTGCTGGTGAGAGAAACAAGTGCGGTACTCATGGTGACACTCCTTCTGCCGCGACTATGGCGGCGGTGGGGTACTGCGGTGCTACGGGGAAACTTGCCAGGCGGCGCCGTGAATGTGCCCGGCAAGGTGCTGGCTGGCCTGGTGATAGGTCAGCGCATCGGGGTAAATCAGGAATTTGAGTTGATGGGTCGGCCGGAAAATGAACATCCAGCGGCGATTGTCAATCTGCACGTTGTCAATGGATGACATGGCGCTTAACCGTAGACCTGCTCGTATTCGCGGTCGGCCTGGGCACGCTCGGCCTGCCATTCGGCTTTCGCTTCGGCGTCATCTATGCGTGCGTCGTCCTCGACGGTTTCAAGCAGATCGTCGGCGAGGGCTTCGCGGGCATCTTCATCAAACAGGTAGTCAATCGATTTACCGTCTACGGTGATGTCGGTAATATCGAGTTCGGCGGGTTCGTCGGGATAACCAGGATCGCCGTTGCGCAAGGTATGCACGCCGGGATAGCCCCGCGTGTAGTCATAGGCGATGACACAATCGCGTTCGCCGGCAACGCCAAAATCAAGCGTTCGGGTCAGGCTGGAATGACTCATGATCGGCCTTTCAAATAATTCAGTGCGATTCACTGATTATTCATAATACGCGAGCGCATTCATAAGTCAAGCGGCGTGAATAAAAATATATTTTTCATGAATTGGCGGTTTGCCGCAAACGCACGAAAAAAACCCGCACAAGGCGGGTTAAATTGCAGCGGGAAGAATTGAGTGCGGGCTAGACGGCGCCGCGCACGCTTTTCGGTTGTCGCTGGAATGTGTCTGTGCGAAGAACCTCCACACTAGGGCGGCTGTTGCCGTTGCCCAGCACGACGCTGGGCATGGCTTTCCATAACTGCATGCTATGAACGGGCAAAGGCCCGTAGGTCATGCTGAACAGCAGCAAAGGGACGGGGTTCCGGGTTGCTTCGCGTGTCGTCGGGGGAACCACTAACCGGCACGCGGTACTTTTGGGCCGGCGCGACCCGGTGGCGACACGTTGCTTTTGAATTTTCGGCGCAATGTCGCCTGTTCGCCCCTGACCACAGCGGCGACGATCTCGATTTGAGCAATCCAATAGTCTTGCTCGTCGGGCGGCAAGATTGCCATGGCGCGCGCCAGGCGTTCCATCTTGCTGTTGTCGGCCACGACAAACGTATCGACAGCATCATCGGTGCCGTTATCGTCCCACGCTATCGGGGTATAGCCGCGTAATTGGTTTTCCGTGACACCGTAGGCGTCCGCCCATTTCAGCACTGTTTCAGCTTTCGGCTCGCCGTGTTGGCCCTTCAAGAAACGATGGGTGGTCGGCTGCGGAATGCCGGTACGCAAGGCCAGCGTGTGCGCGTTCTCATGCGCCTGCGACATCAGGCGTTTGAGATTGGCGCGCATCGTATCCAGATCGGTCTTTGATTCCATGCCGAAAAATATACGCAAACGGAAGATAAATTGCAAGGCACCACGACGGGGGTTATGCCATCGCTATCCACCGAATAAAATATTTGACAGATATTGCGCGTGCGTATCATAATTCACAACATGCAAATCCGTACCGCCCTTATCAAACTCGAACGTGCCGGCTGGAACGATGCCGCCATCGGCCGGAAAGTCCGCGCGGCACAGTCGATCATCTATCGACTGCGTATGGGCGAACACCTGACGACTTCCTACGAGCGTGGTGCCGCCATCATCGCCTTGGCCAAGAATCCTGGCCCGCCGCCGCTGCGCCTGCGC
>CAISUK010000561.1 GCA_903888645.1 uncultured Pseudomonadota bacterium
GATCTCGATGAAAGCGTCCAGGCCCTTGCGCGCCAGCGGCGCCGGTTCAAGTTTCTTCAGCCCGTCGACGGCCTTCCTGACAATGCTGTCAGGATCATCTTTGCCGGGCAGGTCGAACAGCACCACCGGCACGTTGGCATTTACGCAATGGGCGGCAATCTGCGCGCCCATGACACCGGCGCCGAGTATCGCGACTTTTCTGACGATGAAGTTAGGCATTGCTGGCTCCCAAGGAATCTTCTGCGGGAATCTCCCGCTTGCTGCCGTCCGGATTGAGCGCGACGTAAGTGAGCACCGCCTCGGTGACCTTGACGAAAAGCGGATTAGCCGGATGGCGCTCGGCGTATACCTGCACGGCGACGGTGATCGATGTGCGGCCAACCTTGACGACTTCGGCGTAGAAGCTGACCACGTCGCCGGCCGAGATCGGCTGCTTGAAGAGGAAGGAATTGACCGCGACGGTGGCGATGCGGCCACGGGCGCGGCGCATGCCGACGACGGCGCCGGCAATGTCGGTCTGGGCCATCACCCAGCCGCCGAAGACATCGCCAGCAGCATTGAGATCGGCCGGCAACGGCATCACGCGCAAGGCCGGCTGCAGGTCAGGCAATCGAGTCGGTTGGTCAGTCATGATGTGCGGGTTTTCAGGAAGTTCATCGGGCCTCCGGTGAATGGGGCAAAGCCGGTGCCGAATATTACGCCAGCGTCGGCCAAGTCGGCATCGGCGACGATACCTTGTTCGACCAGCCGGCGGGTCGCGTCCAGCAACGGTTGGATCAACCGCTCGGCAAGTCCGTCGGGTGCGGAAGCGGTGCCGCTCTTCTGCGCCTTGCCATCTCGATAGACGTAAAAACCCTTGTCGCTTTTCTTGCCAAGATGGCCGGCTTCGACCAGTTCGGCGAGTACCTTTGGAGGTTTGACCGCCGCTGCGAAAAGCTGGCGGCCGGCGGCTATGGCGACATCGAGGCCGACGGCGTCGGCAAGTTCGAGCGGCCCCATCGGCATGCCGAAAGCGATTGCTGCGGCGTCGACGGTTTCCGCCGCGATTCCTTCGTCGACGCAACGCATCGCTTCGTGCAGGTACGGCGCCAGCACCGCGTTGACGAGGAAGCCCGGCGCGTCCGTGACCGGCAGCGGCAGCTTGTCGAGCCTGCGCACGAAGGCGGCGGCGCGCTGAGCATTCTCGACGTTGGTATCGGCTGCGCTGACGATTTCAACCAGCGGCATCATGGCCACCGGATTGAAGAAGTGGATGCCGACCAGGCGCGCCGGATTCCTCAGTGCCGTGGCGATGTCGGCGAGGCGCAGGCTGGAAGTATTGCTGGCAAGAATGGCATCGGGTTTGGCGCGGCGCTCGATGTCGGCAAAGAGTTGCCGCTTGGCCGAAAGGTTCTCAAAGATTGCCTCGATGATGACATCGGCTTGACGTACGCCGTCACCGCGCGGATCAGGTATCAGCCGATCAAGGGCGAGGCTGACCGACATCTTCCCTTTGAGGCGACGCTCGAAGAGTTTCGCCGCCCGAGCCACGGCCGGGGCGATGCGCTCGATATCCTGATCCTGCAGGGTGACGGTCATGCCGCGCAGCGCGCACCAGGCGGCGATGTCGCCACCCATCACGCCGGCACCAATGACGTGGACATGGCGCGGGGCGAAGTCGATATCCTTGCCGAAGCTCTTCAGCCGTTCCTGCAGGTAATAGACCCGTACCAGATTTTTCGTGGTCGGACTGGCGACGATGGCGTCTAGCGACGTCGGTATGCCGGCGGGAACGGCCAGCGCATTGCCGTCATATTTGGCCCACATATCGATGATCGCGTAAGGTGCGGGGTAATGCTCGCGGCGAACCTTCTGCGCCGTTTTCTTGCGCGCCTGGGCAGCAACGAACGCCTTCAGCGGCCCATTCATCAGCCGTTGCAGCCACGGCAGCCGCCGCCGTGGGCGACCCGACAGCACTAGCTTCCGCGCGGCGTTTTCCATGACCCGCGGCGGCACGCACTCATCGGCGAGCCCGATTCTTTTCGCCTTCTTTGCGTCGATGCCCTTGCCGGTCAGCATCATGTCGAGGGCCGCAGCCGGACCGACCACTTGCGGCAGGCGCAGCATGCCACCCCACCCGGGGACAATGCCGAGCATTACCTCGGGCAATGCGATTCGCGTAGCCGGTTCGTCGACGACGATACGAAAGCGGCAGGCCAAAGCGAGTTCGGTACCGCCACCCATGCAGTGACCACGAATCAGCGCGAGCGTCGGATACGGAACCGCGGCGAGGCGGTTATAGAGATCCCAGCCGCGCTGCACCAGGTCGCGGGCGGTGGCGGCAGAATCAAGTCGAGTGAATTCCTCGATGTCGGCGCCAGCGATGAAGCCGGCCGTTTTACCTGAGCGAAAGATCAATCCTTTGGGTGGATCTCGGTCAAGTTCGTCGAGCAACTGCGCGAGTTCCGCCATGACTTCGGCCGACAGCGTGTTGGTCGATGTACCCTGTCGGTCGAGCGTCGCCCAGGCGATGCGTTCATCGTCGCGTCGGAGTTGCCAGTGTTTCAGGTTCGCGTTCATACCGTCTCCACCAGCATCGCGCCGCCTTGTCCGCCGCCGATGCAGATGCTGGCGATACCGCGCTTGCCACCGCTGCGGCGCAGGATGTGAAGCAAATGCAGAACGATGCGCACACCGGAGGCACCAACCGGATGACCCAGCGCGATGGCGCCGCCGTCGACGTTGAGCTTGGTTTGGTCCAGCGGACCGAGAGGTTGCTCTGCACCGAAATGCTCACGGCAATAGTCGGCGTCTTTCCAGGCGGCGATGCAGCCGAGCATCTGCGCGGCGAAAGCCTCGTTGATCTCCCAGGCATCAATGTCTTCGAGGTCGAAACCGTGGCGCCGCAGAATCGGCGCGGTCGCATGAACCGGTCCCAAGCCCATGCGCGCCGGATCGAGTCCTGCCCACTGAACGTCGGCGATGCGGCCCAGCGGCTGCAGGCTCCAGCGTTCCACGGCGGCTGCCGAAGCCAGGATCAGCCAGGCCGCGCCGTCGCTGATTTGCGAACTATTGCCGGGCGTCACGGTGCCGTATTTCTTGTCGAAGAACGGCTTCAATTTGGCTAGGTTCGCCAACGAGGAGTCGCGCCGGACGCCATCGTCGTTCTTGAAAATCTTGCCGTCGCCACCGATCAGCGGCACGATCTCGGCGTCGAAGCGCCCCGCGTCCTGCGCCGCTACGACCCGCCGGTGACTCTCGATTGAGACAGCATCCATTTCCTCGCGGCTGATACCGAACTGCCAGGCAAGGTTCTCGGCGGTCTGGCCCATCATCAGTTCGATGACCGGATCGGTGAGGCCGCGAACGATGCCGATCACCGGCGAAAGCAATGCCCGCGGCTTCAACTTCAAGAACAGCGCAGCCTTTTGCCCGAACGTCTTGGCCGCATTCATCGCGGCGAACCAGCGAACCATGGAATCGGAATAGAGCAGTGGCGCCCGCGACAGCGCATCGACACCGCCGGCCAGCACCAACTGAGAGCGGCCGGTCTGGATGTTGGTGACAGCGGAGTCGAGCGCCTGCATGCCCGACGCACAGTTGCGCATGACCGTCCAGCCTGGCACCTTGTCGCCGCAGCCGAGCCGCAAGGCTACGACGCGACCGATATTCACCTCATCGACCGATGGACTGGCGCAACCCAGAATGACTTCGTCAAGCTGATCCGGCGCGAATGGTTGCCGCACCAGCAAGGCACGTCCGGCCGCAACGGCGAGATCGGATGCCGAGAACTGTCCCGGCGCATTTCGCGCCTTGAGGAAAGGCGTTCGGGCGCCGTCGATGACGTAGACGGGTTGGAAACTCATTGAAAACTTGTCACTGCAACGACGCCTGTTGCCTACGCTCGCCGATGCCGAAATCCTGCGCGAAATCGTCGACACGGATCACCTTGCCGCGGAGCATGCGGCGGCGTTCCAGCAGGACCAGTTCGTCGCTGCTGATGATGCCGGCTTCGCAGGCTTGCCGCTCGGCGAGCGCTTCATCACGCCCGGCGATCTTGCCGGATTTGCGCGCGGCACGCAGCCTGATCTCGATTTTTTCGGCGGCAATAGTGGCATCGAGAGCGATGTCGATTACGCCAAGTGCATCGTTCTCGACCTTGGGCACATAGATGTCGGCGGTCAGCCGATCACGGGTCGGCGACGGTTCGATGAGGCGCTTGGCCACTTCATGGCCGAGCCTGTCCGAAGGAGCGAAGTAGGGCCGGCCGATGGGGAAGATGAAGCGGCGCAGCAGTACCGCCGCAAGGCGGCTCGGGTAATTCGAGATGACGCCCTCGAAGGCGCTCTGCGCCTTGTACATGGCGTCCCAGATGGCCCAATGCATGAGCGGCGCGTCTTCAGTCTGACGACCTTCCACCTCGTAACGTTTCAGGGTCGCCGAGCACAGATACATCAACGACAGAATATCGCCAAGCCGCGCCGAGAGTTTCTCGCGCCGCTTGAGATCACCGCCCATGACCAGCATCGAAACATCGGAAATGAAGGCGAAAGCGGCCGAAAACCTCGTCAATTGCTGATAGTAGCGGTGCGTTTCCGGCGCACTGTGGCGCGAAACCTCAACGAAATGCGAGCCTGTGATGCCCATGAAAAAGGCGCGCAGCGCATTACCAAAGGTAAACCGCACATGTCCGGTCAGGGCTGTATCGAAGTCACGCAAACCGGCCGTCGCATCGGGGTTGCGTGCGGCATCCATTTCCTTCAGCACCCAGGGATGGCAGCGGATCGCACCCTGGCCGTAGATGATCAGGCTGCGCGTCAGGATGTTGGCGCCCTCGACGGTGATGCCGATGGGAATCTGCTCGTAGGCATGACCAAGAAAGTTGGATGGGCCAAGGCAGATCCCCTTGCCGCCGAGAATGTCCATGCCGTCCGTGACGACCTGGCGGGCGCGCTCGGTGATGTGGTATTTGACGATGGCGGAAACCACCGAGGGTTTCTCGCCAAGGTCGATGGCGCCGGCCGTCATGGACCGCGCCGCGTCCATCAGATAGAGGTTGCCGCCCATGCGCGCCAGCGGTTCCTCGATGCCTTCGAAGCGGCCGATCGGCATCTTGAACTGGTTGCGCACCCGGGCATAGCCGCCGACGCCGCGCACCGCCATCTTGGCCATGCCGGTGTTCGAAGCAGGCAACGAGATGGAACGACCGGCGGCCAGACACTCCATGAGCATGCGCCAGCCCTGCCCCGCCATCGCCGGCCCACCGATGATCCAATCAAGTGGCATAAAGACATCCCTGCCCGAATTCGGGCCGTTCTGCCAGACGGCGTTGAGTGGGAAATGGCGCCGGCCGATGTTGACGCCGGGGTGATTGGCCGGCACCAGCGCGCAAGTAATACCAATGTCATCGACTTCGCCAAGCAGACGATCAGGGTCGTAAAGGCGGAATGCCAGGCCGAGAATCGTGCAAATCGGCCCTAGCGTAATGTATCGCTTGTCCCAGGTGACGCGCATGCCGATGACCTCACGGCCCTCGAAGTTGCCCTTGCAAACAATGCCGAAGTCCGGAATGGAAGCGGCATCGGAACCGGCCAGCGGGCTCGTCAGGGCGAAGGCGGGAATCTCCATGCCCTTCGCCAGGCGGGGCAGGTAGTGGTCCTTCTGCTGTTCGGTGCCGTAGTGCAAGAGCAACTCTGCAGGTCCCAGCGAGTTGGGCACCATCACCGAAACGGCAGCGGCTGCGGAACGTGTCGAAAGCTTGGTGACGACTTGCGAATGGGCGTAGGCAGAAAACTCCAGTCCGCCGTACTTCTTCGGAATAATCATGCCAAGGAAACCCTTGTCCTTGACGTACTGCCAGGCTTCCGGCGAGAGATCCTGATGCACCTGCG
Organism: uncultured Pseudomonadota bacterium; assembly: GCA_903888645.1. GTDB lineage: Bacteria > Pseudomonadota > Gammaproteobacteria > Burkholderiales > Rhodocyclaceae > CAISUK01. Next base: position 5,871 of record CAISUK010000561.1, read on the forward strand.
TCTCTTGCCAGTCGTCGGCCAGTCGGCAGAGTTCGTTGACCTCGTGATCGAGAAATCGCTGTTCCTCGTCACTGAGGCGCGGCGGCGGATAGGCGAGCAACTTTCCCCAGCGTGGTCGGCCCGAAAAAAGTTCACCCTCCCACCAGACGGTGCCGGCTTCGAGTGCTTCTTTCTCGGTCTGCGACATCGACGGCAGGATGCGTTTGAAGACGACGAAAAGCGGACCGCTGACGACAGCTCGGCGCAGCGGGGCGACGCCGAGCAGCGTTGCGAAAGCTGCAAAAAAAATAACGACAATCCAGAATATCGACATGATTCTTCCTTTTCAGGCAGCGCCCTTGCGCCGCGATTTCCTGGTGGTTTTGGCCGGCAATACGGGTAGCGGCGCGCGCAGGCCGCCGACGAGAAAGCTCATCAGCCGTGCCGACAGTGCTTCCGGTGCATCGTCGAGCGGACGGGCGCTGACGATGTTCAAGGTATCGGCGCCAGACAGCGCATAAGACATGGAGCCCACCATGAAATGAAACCGCCAGAGAATCTCCTCGTCCGGTACTTCCGGAAGCGCCCTGCACAGCGCCGCCTTGAAGCGCGTCACCACAACTGCATATTCTTCGGCGAGGAAACTGCGGACAAATTCCGACGGCTCGGTATAGGTCGAAAGGCGGCGCGGCCGCTAGACCGAAAAGCGCGCGACCGCAGTCTGCAGGACGCGGGATCCTTCGTCGAGTTCGTCCATCGCTCGACCGGCGTTGGCGACGCTTTGGGCGTTTTCGTCACTCATACGCGTGATCCCTTCGACTTTTTGCGCGATCAAGTTGCTGGTTTGCGACTGCTCGCCCAGCGCCGACGAAATGTCGCGCGCAAACCCTTCGCTCTGCAACGCGCTGGCGTGTATGCGCTCGATCGACGCGCGAGCATTGCCAGCATATTGCGCCGTTGTCTGCATCTGTTCCACGACGTGATGGATGTTGCTGACGGCCCGATCGGAACTGCTCTGAATCGCCTCGATTTTCCGCGTAATTTCCTCGGCTGAACTCGTCGTCTTTTCAGCCAGTTTCCTCACCTCGTCGGCAACAACGGCGAACCCTCTTCCCGCCTCGCCGGCGCGGGCTGCTTCGATCGCGGCATTCAGCGCGAGCAGATTGGTCTGGTCGGCGACTTCGCGGATGACCCGGATGATGTCGGATATTTCATTGGACTGCGCGCCGACGTGCTCTACGACGTTCGCCGCTTCCGCTACCGTATCGGCGATTCGGGTCAATTCCTCGAAGGTGCTCTTGATGATCGCGACACCCTGCGTGGCTAATTCGGCGGATGTCTTGTTTGCCTCCAGCGAAAGGTTGGCGCTGTCATGAATATTGCTGATGCTGACACTCATCTGCTCGACCGCCGCGGCTACCGCTGCTGTAGCATCATTTTGCCCGGAGACGGACTGATTGATCTGATTAAGCGCCCCGGTCATTGCACTGGATGACGTTACTGTCCTCCGTGCATTACTGCCGATCTGACCAATCAACTGACGCAAGCTACTCTGCATGCTGGAAAGGGAGCGCAAGAGATCGCCGGTTTCGTCCTGGACGCTCGTTTCTAACGTACCTGTAAGATTGCCGCCGGCAATCGAAGTTGATGCACGGATAGCGTCCAGCATGGGCGCGACGATTTTTCCAGCCATGACCAAGGCAATCGTCGTCGTCGCGACCAGCGCCGCCAGGAAGACGACCACTTCGGTGACGACCGCACCCGAGACCCGGGTCAGCGCACTGGCGATAATCGACTCAGTAGATTTCTTTTGCTCATCGAGCATCTTGTCCAATTTGCCGTCGATCTCGACGAAGCGCTTGTCGGCAGCCTGCATCATGCCGGTTCCGGCGGCGAGGTCGGACTGCGCCATGTCAATGGCCTGAGCAACGTTCTTGCGGTATTTGGCCAAGGGTTCGTCAAAGGCAGCAAGCGATGTCTTCTGTTCTTCCTCGATGTCGCCGAGATCGCGTATTTTTTTTACC
>CAISUK010000562.1 GCA_903888645.1 uncultured Pseudomonadota bacterium
ATCTGCCAGTCCGTCGCCCGCGTCCATGCCGCCGCCCGCCACCATGAGCCAGTCATCGTCCTCGCGCCAGACGCAGGGGTCCCGGAACTTGCTGTCCAGGATGCCCGCCGGCGGCTTGGGAATAACGGGGTTCGCCGGGTGCTTTTGCCAGCAGCGCTTCAAGGACTCGACATCGACGCGCTGCTGTCGGGCGCGCGGGCCATGGACGAGGCGATGCGCAGGGCAAAGCATATCTTGCCGAGCAGGGCGTTGCCGCCGTAGCCGGAACCGAACGACCAGATCTCGCGAGTCTCGGGAAAATGACAGATATATTTGGTCTTGTTGCACGGCCACTTGGCATCCTTCTGGCCCGGTTCCAGCGGTGCGCCAACCGAGTGCAGGCAGGGCACGAACTCACCGTTGCTGCCGAGTTGGTCGAGAACGTGACGACCCATCCGCGTCATGATGCGCATATTGACGACGACATAAGCACTGTCCGAGAGCTCAACGCCGATGTGGGCGATCGGCGAGCCGACCGGGCCCATCGAAAACGGAATCACGTACAAAGTCCGACCGCGCATGCAACCCTTGAACAGACCACGCAAGAGTTCCTTCATCTTCTCCGGGTGCTCCCAATTGTTGTTGGGGCCGGCGTCTTCGCGGTCAATCGGGCAGACAAAGGTGCGATCCTCGACACGGGCGACATCGGAAGGATCCGAACAGGCCAGAAACGAGTTCGGTCGCTTCTCCGGATTGAGCCTGACCATGGTGCCAGAAGCGACCATTTCGGCGCACAGGCGATCATATTCTTCCTGCGAACCGTCCGCCCAGACAATGCGCTCGGGTTGGGTTAGCGCGGCAACTTCGGCCACCCATTCCTTGAGCCGTGCGTGCTGGACGTGTGCGGGGGCTGAACTGCTGGCGATGTTCGATTGAGACATGGTGGGCTCCACTATGGCGATAGATGTTCGGTTGGCTGGAGGGCGATCAATGGTGGGTGGCGATCGTTGCGACTCCGGAGTTGCGCGCCAGAGGTGTCGGTGGTCCGCCGGTGGGGGACAGTCGGTAAATGGGTCAGGTGCCGACAAGCGTCTGGTCAAGGCGGCGATTATGCCACTACAGGTAACTGTGAGCAAAAACCTCGGCCGCATATACAATGACGCGACACTGCCGTGAAACCGCTCACAAACCGCTTGGCCAACTTCATACCGAAAGCATGAGTCATGGATGAGATCATTCGCGCCGCCGCCCTTGAGTATCACCGTCTGCCGAAACCGGGCAAGATTTCCGTTACGCCGACCAAGCCGCTGAGCAATCAAGCGGAACTGTCGCTGGCATATTCGCCGGGCGTTGCCGCAGCTTGCGACGAGATCGTCGCCGATCCGGCCAATGCTTACCAATACACCGCTCGCGGCAATCTCGTCGCTGTCATCACCAACGGTACGGCGGTGCTGGGCCTCGGCAATATCGGACCGCTGGCCGGCAAACCGGTCATGGAAGGTAAAGGCGTACTTTTCAAGAAGTTCGCCGGGATCGATGTTTTCGATATCGAGATCGCCGAACTCGATCCGGACAAACTGGTCGATATCATAGCCTCGCTCGAGCCGACATTCGGCGGCATCAACCTCGAGGACATCAAGGCGCCGGAGTGCTTTTATGTCGAGAAAAAGCTGCGCGAGCGCCTGAGCATCCCGGTGTTTCATGACGATCAGCACGGTACGGCGATCATCGCCAGTGCGGCGGTGCTGAACGGACTGCGCGTGGTCAACAAGCAGATTGGCGACGTCAAAGTGGTCTGCTCGGGGGCCGGTGCCGCGGCGATTGCCTGCCTTGATCTGCTGGTCAGCCTTGGCGTCAAGCCCGAGAACGTTTTCATCGCCGACAGCAAAGGTGTTGTGTACGTCGGCCGCGATGCGCATCTCGACCCGTCCAAGGCCCGTTACGCACAGACCACGGATGCCCGTACCCTGGCTGACATCATGCCCGATGCCGATGTCTTTCTCGGCTTGTCGGCAGCGGGCGTGCTGAAGCCGGAGATGGTCAAGACCATGGCGCCGCATCCGCTGATTCTGGCGCTGGCCAATCCGACACCGGAAATTCTGCCGGAAGAGGCCAAAGCGGTGCGCCCCGACTGCATCATCGGTACCGGCCGCTCCGATTATCCGAACCAGGTCAATAACGTTCTTTGTTTTCCCTTCATCTTCCGCGGTGCCCTCGATGTCGGCGCGACGACCATCAACGAAGCGATGAAACTGGCTTGCGTGCGGGCCATTGCCGATCTCGCCCATGCCGAGCAATCAGACGTGGTGGCGGCTGCCTATGGCATCCAGGACGTCAGCTTTGGCCCCGAATACCTGATTCCCAAACCGTTCGATCCACGCCTGATCGTCAAGATCGCGCCGGCAGTGGCTGTGGCGGCGATGGAGTCGGGTGTGGCGACACGGCCGCTGGCCGATTTGAATGCCTATCGCCAGCAGTTGTCCGAATTTGTCTATCACTCCGGCTTGATCATGAAGCCGGTGTTTGCCGCAGCGAAGAAGAATCCGCAGCGTATTGTCTTCTGCGAGGGCGAAGAGGAACGGGTGCTCCGCGCGGTGCAGACCGTGGTCGATGAGGGCTTGGCGAAACCGATACTGATCGGCCGCCCGGAAGTGATTGCGAACCGCATTGAGCGCTTTGGCTTGCGCCTGCGCGTTGGCACGCATGTCGAGTTGGTCAATCCAGACTCGGACCCACGCTACAAGGAACTTTGGCAGGATTACTATGACCTGATGTCGCGCAAGGGAATTGGCGTCGAATATGCCAAGCGCGAAATGCGGCGACGAACCACACTGATCGGCGCCATGCTGCTCCGCCACGGTTACGCCGACGGACTGCTCTGCGGGACGTTCGGCAAGCATTCCCTGCACCTGCACTATATTGCCGATGTCATTGGCCTGAAGCCGGGTGTCGAGCATTTTTACGCATTGAACATGCTGCTGCTGCCCGGCCGCAGCCTGTTCATTGGCGACACTTACGTCAATTACGACCCAACTGCCGAGCAGCTTGCCGAGATGGCTATTCTCGCTGCCGAGGAAATCAAGCGTTTCGGACTGGCGCCGAAGGTCGCACTGCTCTCGCATTCGAGCTTTGGCACCGAGGACACGCCGACTGCACGAAAGATGCGAGCCGTTTTGCGACTGCTTGAAGAGACGGCGCCCGATCTTGAAGTCGAAGGCGAAATGCATGGCGATGCGGCGTTGTCGGAGGCCATCCGCAAGCAGGTATTCCCCAACTCGCGCCTCAAGGGCCAGGCGAATCTGCTGGTGATGCCGACGCTGGATGCCGCCAATATTGCGTTCAATCTGCTCAAGACTGTCGCCGGTGACGGCCTCACCGTGGGGCCATTGCTGCTTGGTGCAGCCAAACCGGTGCACATCGTTACACCGACGGCGACGGTACGCCGCATTGTCAACCTGACGGCGTTGCTGTCGGTTGCAGCGGCGCAGTAGTTCGGTGTGTGGGGCAGCAATGTTTCCAAGATGCCTAATCGCGGCCAGTCCAGGACAGCCCTGATCCTCGCCGGGGGTGGCGCTCGTGCCGCCTACCAGGTCGGCGTGCTGACTGCCGTGCACGAGTTGCTGCCCGATCCGCAGCACAATCCTTTCCCGATCATCTGCGCTACGTCAGCCGGAGCGATCAACGCCGCATTGCTTGCCGCGGGTGCCAAGGACTTCGGCGATGGCGTCAATCGACTCCGCGAGATCTGGGAAAATTTTCATGCTGCCGATGTCTATCGCGCTGATTTTTTCGGCATCGCCGGGTCCGGTGCGCGCTGGCTGTCGGCGTTGGCCTTGAGTTGGTTCGGTGACAAAAACCCGCGATCTTTGCTGGATAACACGCCACTGCGCGATTTGCTCAGGCGCAATATTGATTTGAATCGGATCGAGGCGGCGATTGCCAGTCGCGCTCTGCATGCGGTGAGCATTACCTGCTCTGGTTATGCGTCGGGCGAGAGCGTCAGCTTTTTCGAGGGCCGCCCTGACCTGGAGCCATGGCGAAGAACGCAGCGCATCGGCGCCCACGTCAGGCTGACCATGGAGCATTTGCTGGCTTCGGCGGCGATTCCATTCATCTTTCCGGCGATCAAGCTCAACCGCGAGTTTTTCGGCGACGGTTCGACGCGACAACTGGCGCCCATTTCTCCGGCAATCCATCTCGGTGCTGATCGCATCATGGTCATCGGCGCCGAGCGCCTGCCCGACGAGACGGTGCGTCGCAGCAGCAACAACTACCCGTCGCTTGCCGAGATCGCCGGCCATGCCTTGTCGAGCATCTTCCTCGATCCTCTGACCGCGGATATTGAGCGGATGAAGCAAATCAACGGGATCGTCAGCCTGATACCCGAAGAGATCAGGCAAGCCAAGGGCATCGGCTTGCGGCCGATCGACGTGCTGCAAATATCGCCGTCGCAGTCCCTCGATCAACTCGCCGCCCTTCATGCCGACGCATTGCCGTGGCCGGTAAAGGCGCTGTTGCGCGGAATTGGCGCCATGAATGGCGGTGGCGGGGTTCTGACCAGTTACTTGCTGTTCGAACGGCCGTACACGCAAGCACTGATCGAACTTGGCTATCAGGACACCATGGCCCGTCGTGAAGAGGTGAAGAGTTTTCTCGGCGTTGCTGGCGGCGATGGGTTGGTTGATACATAAAGTCGATTATCCGAATAGTTGTCCATCTCCCTAATTATTAAAGGGACGCGGCAAAATGCCGTAGTTACTTTCGAGGTACGGGATGCTAGAATCGGCCAAGATATTTCAGGGAGAAACCACGTGAAGCGGATGGCGGTCGCATTGGTAACGGTACTCGGGTTTTCGCTAGCTGCTGCTCCGGCGTTCGCCGAGGCGGAAGCGTCATCCAAGCCGTCGGTCAAGAAACATCTGAAGACGCAACGCCACAAGCGCGGCGACAGTGGCGCATCCGTCCAGGATGCGCAGCACCTTGCCCTGAAATCTTCTTCGGCGTTGGTGCAGGATCAGGAAAGCGGCACAGTGCTCTACGAGAAGAACGCCGGCGCCGTGTTGCCGATCGCCTCGATCACTAAATTGATGACGGCGATGGTGGCCCTGGATGCCCAGCCAGATCTGACAGAGACGTTAGTCATCGGCGATGAGGACGTCGATATGCTCAAGGGAACTCATTCGCGGTTGAAAGTTGGTACCCGATTGACACGTCAGGAAATGCTGCAACTGGCGCTGATGTCATCGGAAAATCGTGCTGCGGCGTCCTTGTCGCGCCATTACATGGGTGGCCGCGAAGCCTTTGTCGCAGCGATGAACGTGAAAGCCCAGACGCTCGGTTTGGGCGATACCCATTTCTACGACCCGACCGGGTTGACTGCCACCAACGTCTCCAGCGCCCGCGATCTGGTCAAGATGGTTGGCGCCGCGCACGAATATCCGTTGATCCGCGAATTCACCACCACCGCTTCGCGCGAAGTGCCTATTGGCGGCCGTCCGCAAATGTTTCGCAATACCAATGCGCTGGTGCGCAATGCCAATTCCTCATGGGATATCGGGCTGTCCAAGACCGGCTACATCAATGAGGCGGGCCGCTGCCTGGTCATGCAGGCTCAGGTCAATCACAAGCCGACGATCATCGTGTTACTTGATTCATGGGGAAACATGACGCGTATCGGCGATGCCAACCGCATCAAGCGAATGCTTGAAAACTCGGCATTGGCGCAGCGTTCGAAGGACGCGTGATCCTTACTTTGCCGGCATGAAGTAACCGATGGCAGCCGAGATTTCATCGGCTGCCTGACGCACGATCGGTGCCCAGCCGGGTTTGTGTCGCTCCGCTGGCGCAGATACCGACAGTCCTGCGACCAATTCGCTGCTGTCGTCGCGAATTGGCGCAGCGATGCAGCGCAGCCCGGTTTCAATTTCCTCGTTGTCAAAGGCAACGCCATGACGGCGCACCTTTTCAATCTCCTTTTCGAGCCTTTCCAGCGTCGTGATCGACGTCGGCGTATAGCCTGGCAGGCTGGTACGTTTGGCGTATTCGCGAATTTCCTGGGCGCCTTCTTCGGCCAAATAGAGCTTGCCGACAGCGGTGACATGCAGCGGCGCCCTGGCCCCAACCAGATGCACGACGCGCACCGAAGAACGGCCGCTCGAAGTGCGTTCGACATAGACGATCTCGTCGCCCTGCCGCACACCGAGATTGACGCTTTCACCCAACGTCACATGCAGCTTCTGCATCAACGGCATCGCCGAATCGCGAATGTTGATACGTGATTTGACGACATTGCCGAGTTCGAGCAGGCGGATGCCAAGTCGATAAGTGCCCGGATCGGCACGCTCGACAAAACCGGATACGGCCATTGCGGCCAGAATGCGGTGAGCAGTAGACGGATGTAGCCCGGTTTCGAGAGACAATTGCTTGAGGCTGACCGGGTCGTGATAATAGGACAGGACGTCGAGCAGCTTCATCATGCGCTCGATGACCTGGATCGAACTCTTTGCTTCGGGCGGAGCGGGATCGCGCAAGGTGAGCCTTTCTTTGTTCTTTGTATACTGCGAGCATGCTCCAAAACAATATATCACATCGTGGAATGCATCCCGGTGTCTGAAGTTTACCTAAACCATAGCAAAGTCCGCTGGCCAGCCGAATAGGCGCCGAGGGGGCGCGCGGGAATGAGATATGCACCACATTGTTTGCCTTGAACGCCAGTCGGTCGACACCGACTTCCGCTCTCCGGACTTTGCTCACGTCTGGGTGGACTATCCCTCTACCATGCCGGACGAAGTCTATCCGCGCCTGGTCGAGGCAACCATCGCCGTCAGTAACAAGGTGCAGCTGCGTGGCGATATGCTCGCCAGATTGCCGCAGCTGCAAATGATCGCGGTTTCTGCCACTGGCACCGATCACATCGATCTGGATGTCTGCCGCAATCGCGGCATCGTCGTCTCCAATATTCGCGGCTACGCTGTGCATACGGTGCCGGAGCACGTCCTGATGCTGATGTTGGCGTTGCGCCGGCAGTTACTCGCCTATCGTGCCGACGTGGCGGCGGGGTGCTGGCAGCGGTCGCCGGTATTTTGCCTGTCCGGGCACGCCGTGAACGATCTGCATGGTGCGACGCTCGGCTTGGTCGGTCGCGGCGCGCTGGGGCAGGGTGTCGCCCGTCTCGCCGAGGCGTTTGGCATGCGCGTCATTTGGGGTGAGCGACGGGACGCATCCGAACCACGTCCCGGCTATGTCGACTTCGAAACGCTGTTGCACCAGGCCGATGTCATTTCGCTGCATTGCCCTTTGACAGCGCAAACTCGGGGCATGATCGGCGCGATGGAACTGCGCGCGATGAAACGTGAGGCCATCCTGATCAATGCGTCACGCGGCGGTCTGGTCGATGAAGCGGCGCTCGCCACCGCCTTGCGTGAAGGAATCATTGCCGGCGCCGGTTTCGATGTCCTCTCCGTCGAGCCGCCACGCGCAGATAATCCACTGCTGGCGCCCGACATCCTGGCCCTGCCGAACTTCATTCTGACACCGCACGTCGCCTGGTCATCACAGTCAGCCATGGCGACACTGGCAAGTCAGTTGATCGATAACATCGAGGCCTTCGTCGCTGGTACGCCGCGCAACCAGCTCGCATAACTGATCGTCATGCCGCGTTCATTTCGAGCAGTCCGCGGGTTTTGCTGCCGACCAAAACTACGGTGTGACCCCCAGTTCGGCGCAGAGGCGCTCGACCGTCGAACGTAGCGAATCGATCTCGTCGCGCATCTGCGCAACTGTGGACTTTAGCGCCGCGACTTCGCCGGTCGTGACGTCAGCACCTCGGTACGTCGGTTCGGCGGTCATCTCGGCCTCCAGGTCGACCGGACCGGACAACAGATGCGCGTAGCGATGCTCGCGCGAGCCGGGGCGCCTCGGCAGCTGAATGACCAGCGGCGGCTCGCGCTCCATCATCGTTTCGAGCAGCGCTTCTACGGCAGCAATGTCGTCGAAATTCTGGAAGCGCTCGCTGTGTATGCGGATTTCGCCCGGGGTCTGCGCGCCACGCAGCCAGAGTACGGAGAGCAGCAGAACTCGATCCCGCGGCAAACCGAGTCCCTTGAAGGCGTTGTGGCCGAATCGCGAAACGCGGCTACCCGAGGTTTCGTTCACCAGCGTCTGCCGGCGCAGCGCATCGAGCGCCACTTGCACTTCGGCTTCGCTGGCGCTCATCACCGGGTTGCGGTTGGTCTTCTGGTTGCATCCGGCAACCAGGGAATTTAGCGATAGCGGATAGGCGTCCGGCGTGGTAATTTCCTTTTCCAGCAGCACGCCAAGCACCCGCGTTTCGAGCAGGGAAAGAACCGGCAGCGTCATTGCGTCAGACGGGTTGCGGCGGTTTCTTGCCGGGCTTCTGCTTCCACGGGCCTTTCGGCTTCTTGTTCTGCTGGCGCGGCGGACCGCCCCGGCCGGGTCCGCCGGGTTGCGACGAATCGCTCTTGGGCAAGGGGATACTCTTGCCTGGTCCAAGGTCGATTTCGATGGAAACGATTTCGTCCCATTCGGCATCGGTTCGCTTGCTTTCAGGTATTGAAAGCAGTTGGCGCAGGCGGGCGCGGGGATCCAGGGTCTCGGTATTCATGATTTTCAGGCGGCTCTCTTCGGTCGGATACCGCAAGTATCGCAGAGAAGTGCGTTTTCATCGATAGCAACAACGCATCGGCTGCTAGACTCCCTTAAAAATAGTATCCGGAGAGCACTATGGAAGGCGCAGCAGCGATCGATCTGGCCAAACATGTACTGGCCATGTTCGGCATTGTTCTGGCGGTCGGCACCTTCGTCGGCTTGCTGGCGCAAAAACTGCGAGTCCCCGACGTTGCCGTATTTCTCCTGGTTGGCATGTTGCTGGGACCGGAGCTGCTCGGCTGGGTCAATCTCAAAGCCGACTCGGCACTCAACCAGCTCATCCTGATATTCGGCTCCTGCTACATCCTCTTCGACGGCGGCGCCTCGCTGCGGCTGAAAGTACTAAAGGAAGTGTGGCTGACCATCCTGATTCTGGCCACTGCGGGGGTGCTCATCACTGCCGCGGTGACCAGCGTTGCCGCCTATTATCTGCTCGGCATTCCCTTCATGGCCGCGCTGCTGCTGGCGGCAACCATCGCCTCGACCGATCCGGCGACGCTGGTGCCGGTATTCCGCCAGATACGAATCAAGGACCGCGTCGCCCAGACGGTGATGTCGGAGTCGGCCTTCAACGATGCCACCGGCGCCATCGTCACCTTTGCCGTGCTCGGCATCGCCCTGGGCAAAGGCGAGTTTTCGCTGTCGGCGGCCTTGTGGGACCTGCTTCAGCAATCCTCGGTCGGCCTGGTCTCAGGGATCGTTCTGGGTTACCTGGCGGCGCTGCTGATCGCCCACGAAAAGTTCGCCTTCCTTCAGGAGTACGCGCCGCTGGTCTCGCTGATGGCCGTGATCGGCGCCTATCTAGGGGCCGATGGTCTGCAGGCCAGTGGCTTCATGGCTGTCTTCGTGTTCGGCATCGTGCTCGGCAACAAGGATATTTTCGGCTTCGCCATGGAACCCGGGGAACAGCAGAAGCTTGAAGACTATGTCATGACAACGGCCTTGATCATGCGCATGTTCATCTTCATCCTGCTCGGTGCCCAGGTGGACTTCGCCCTCATGCAGAAATACCTGCTGCCGGGCCTTGGCGTGGTGGCAGTGTTCATGTTGGTGGCGCGACCGCTGGCGGTGTTCGCCTGCGCCTTGCCTGACCGCGGGGCGAAGTGGCAACGCAATGAACTGCTCTTCATGTGCTGGACCCGCGAGACCGGCGTCATCCCCGGCGCCCTCGCCGGGATGCTGCTGGGCATGGGGGCGCCCGAGGCCAAGGCGATTGCGTCGGTGACCTTCATTGCCATCCTCGTCACCATTCTGCTTCAAGCGACGACCACCCGCTGGCTGGCGCAGAAGCTTGGTTTGCTGGTCGAACAGCAGTGATCGATCGGCGGTACCGGGATGGCATCTATTGCATCTCGGCATGCAATATCTGGTAATCATTTCTTCCCCGTTCGTGATAGCGGCGGCGGTAAACTCCGCCCATGAGCCGACTCCCCTCGATTTGGGTCATCGATGACGACCCCGAACTGCGCAAACTGCTGAGCGAATATCTCGACAAGCAGGGATTCGACGTGCGCACTTTTGCCGATGCGCGCGACATTGAGCGTCGCCTGGCGCGGTCGCGGCCGGATCTGCTGGTGCTCGATCTGATGCTGCCCGGCGAAGACGGTCTGGCCGTCTGCCGCCGCCTGCGCGGTGCCAACGATGACATTCCCATTATCATGCTGACCGCCCGCAGCGATCCGATCGATCGCGTGGTCGGGATCGAAATGGGCGCCGACGATTACATCGGCAAACCTTTTCTGCCACGCGAATTGACCGCCCGTATTCAGGCAGTGCTGCGCCGGCGCGCGCCCTTGCCACCGGGTACGCCGGTGGCCGAAGGCAACACCATAGTCTTCGGCGAATGCCGGCTCGATCTGGCGACGCGCAGCCTCTGGCGTGGCGATGCCAAGATCGAAATCACCACCGGCGAATTCGCCCTGCTCTCGGCGTTCGCCAAGCATCCGCACCATCCGCTGTCGCGCGAGCGCTTGATCGAAATGGCGCGCGGTCCGGGGTCGGAAACCTTCGAGCGCAGGGTCGATGTAC
>CAISUK010000563.1 GCA_903888645.1 uncultured Pseudomonadota bacterium
ATCGGCAGGATGGCATCGGCGCGACTGTCATCGATTGAGGCACTCGAAGAACGCCGGCAGGCCGACAAGGCGAACCAGGTCGTCGGCAAATTGCTGAAACTCATCACCAGCGAATCCGTGGCTGCCATACTGGATCGGTTGCTTCCGGAAGTCATGGGGCTCTTGAATGCTGATGCGATTATCATGGTGGTCGAAGGCAAACCGCAACTGTTTGGCGATTTGCCGCCGCCGGACAAGGTCGATGTGTTGCTGACCTGGCTGGTCACCCAGGCATCGAGCGAAGTCTTCACTACCGATTGCCTGGCAAAGCACTTTGCTCCCGCGGCTGCGTACGCCGACATTGCTGCAGGGGTGCTCATGACGCCGCTGACCAGCAACCAGCGCAACTGCATTATCTGGTTGCGCAAGGAGAAACCGCGGACCATGAATTGGGCTGGAAATGCCCAAAAGGGCGTCATGCAGGATGCTGCCGGCACGCTACGCCTGACGCCGCGGAAGTCATTCGAGCTGTGGACCGAATCCAGGCAAGGTTGCAGTTCCCCCTGGACCCATATCGAGATCGGCATCGCCACAAGCGTGGCGCTGGCTGTCCCCGAATGCCTGGCACAAAAGCGCCGGCTCGAGCGAGCGCAGGAAAGCCGTCAGCGCGCGGAGCAGGCATCGACGGCGGCTCAGCAGCAACTGACGTTCATGACGGCGGCCGTTCCCGGCGCGGTGTACCAGTTTCTGCGGACACCGGCAGGGGAATGGAACTTCCCGTTTGTCAGCAAGGGGATTGAAGATCTATTTGAAATCAGTGCCGAAGCAGCTTGTCGCGATCACAACGTCTTGTCTGCCTGTGTCGTCGCGGAAGACGCCGCTGCGCTTGGCGAGACCGTAGCAACCTCGGCGCATACGCTGGGCTTCTGGAGCCATGAATATCGCATAAAAACAGCCAGCGGCAAGCTCAAATGGGTCCGCGGACAAGCCCAGCCGCAGCGCCGGGATGATGGTTCGGTGTTGTGGAACGGGATTCTCCTTGATGTCACCGAGCGCAAGCAGGCCGAGGAAGCGTTGCGGGTCAGCGAGTCGCGCTTCAAGACCATGTTTGCCCAAGCCCCCCTGGGCATCGCCATGATCGACTCGCTGACGGGGCACTTCCATGCGGTGAATCCGATGTTCGCAAAGATTGCAGGGCGAACCGTCGAGGAAATGTCGAGCATCGACTGGATGCGCATGACCCACGCGGACGACATTCAGAAAGTCCTGGACAACATGACATTGATGAATGCCTATGACATACCCGGATTCCAGATGCAAAAGCGCCACCTTCGCCCCGACGGCAGCATCGCCTGGGTCAATATGACGATTGCACCGGTCTATGTCGAAGACGAAGCCCATCCCCGTCATCTCTGCATGATCGAGGACATTACTGAACGCAAGGCCGCAGCCGACAAGATCGAGTATCTCGCCCTCTATGACTCGCTGACCCGGTTACCCAATCGCAAACTGATGCTCGATCGCCTGGCCCAAGCCCAGAGCGGCAGTACGCGGCACCATCGACATGGCGCCCTGATGCTGATCGATATGGATAACTTCAAGATCCTCAACGATACCCTGGGCCACGATGTGGGCGATCAACTGCTGATCGAAGTGGCGTCTCGCTTGCAGCCGTGCATCCGCAATGGCGATACCGCTGCCCGACTCGGTGGCGACGAATTTGTGGTCATTTTGGAAGACCTGGACGAGAGCGAACTGGCGGCAATGCAGGCGGAGGAGGTGGCGGTAAAGATTCAAAGCAAACTCGGTGAGGCCTACCTGCTCGATGTCATTCTCCCCAGCAGCGAACCGGCCAAACGCACCCATCGCTGCACCTCCAGCATCGGCATCACCCTGTTCAACGATCAATCGTTGTCGGGCGACGAATTGATGAGGCGCGCCGACACGGCGATGTATCAAGCCAAGGCCGCCGGCCGCAATACCCTGTGCTTCTTCGATCCGCACATGCAGGCGGTGGTCGCTGCCCGAGTAGCGCTGGAAGATGATCTGCGCAAAGCCATCGTCGAGCAGCAGTTTCTCCTCTACTATCAACTACAGGTCGATTCCTCGTTCAATGTCATTGGTGCCGAAGCGCTGATTCGTTGGCAGCACCCCCAGCGCGGCATGGTCTCACCGTCCGAGTTCATTCCTCTGGCAGAGGAATCCGGGCTCATTCTGCCGATCGGGTACTGGGTACTCGAAACCGCCTGCCGCTTGCTGGCGGCCTGGGCCAAACAGCCGGAACTCGCTCATCTCACCCTTGCGGTAAACCTCAGCGCCCGCCAGTTCAGCCTGCCCAACCTCGTCGAGGAAGTACTGGCGGTGATGGACCACGCGGGCGCCCCGCCCCACCGCCTCAAGCTGGAACTGACCGAGAGCCTGCTGCTGGACAACGCGGAAGACGTCATCACGAAAATGGCCGCCTTGAAGACCCGGGGGATCGGTTTCTCGCTGGACGACTTCGGTACCGGCTACTCGTCGCTTTCCTACTTGAAGCGCCTGCCGCTCGATCAGTTGAAGATTGATCAGTCCTTTGTCCGCGACATCCTGACCGACGTGAACGATGCGGCGATCGCCCGCACCGTGGTCGCTCTGGCGGAGAGTCTGGGCCTGAACGTAATTGCCGAAGGCGTCGAGACCGAAGGGCAGCGCGACTTTCTCGCCAAGTCCGGCTGCTACGCCTATCAGGGCTACTACTTCAGCCGCCCGCTGCCGCTGG
>CAISUK010000564.1 GCA_903888645.1 uncultured Pseudomonadota bacterium
ATCTGGTTGCTTCAGAATTTCAATTAGCACCGGAACGGCATCAACAGACAAGGCATTGAGTTCCTTCAATCCCATCGCCGCAGCTAACCTTGGCCCAACCTCACTGTCTTGGAGCATTTTCGTAAGCCGCTTCACAGCACCTTCTGGGACAGGTTGCACATGACCTAGGCCTATGGCTGCAAACATCCGCGTAGCCGAATTTTCATCCTCTAACGCCGTAGTGAGTACCGCAGTAGCCTCGCCACCAATCAAGCTTAAAGCACTAGCCGCTGCGTTCTTAATCTTTTCATTCGTACTTTTTAGTGCTATGGCCAATGCAGGCACGGCATCCTTTGCAGCACCTTTCATTTCGCCCAGCGTGTACGCTGCACGAACCGCAATGTCTTCATTCTCGGCGGCTAGCGTTGCAACAAGTTGTGGTATAGAAGAGGAAACAGATGTGCCTGAGCGTCCAAGCCTTTCGAGCGCGCTAACTGCTTCTGCACGCACGTTTTCGTCAGTTTCCCCCTTAACAATTTCTGTGAGCGCCGGCACAACCTCATCACTTTGAGCTTTCATGCGGCATACGGACCGAACTGTGGCCTCTCGAACTGAAGCGTCCTTATCGCGCAGTGCCTGGACCAAAGCAGCAGTGGCTTCCTGCGAGTCTTCACAAGCAAATGGAAGTGCTCGCGCTGCTGCCGCTCGCACTTCGGCATTGGCATCCTGCATAGCCATGATCAAAGCCTTGGCAGCCTCCAACGATTCTTTTCCGGTAATCCCAATGGCTTCGACCGCATCTCGACGAACTTCTGACTCCACATCCTGCATAAAGGGAAAAAAGATGGCCGGACACGAAGCATCTACAGGTGTAAGCCGGGCCAACGTCCAGATGGCTCCCCGACGCTTATGCACATCAGTGTCGCGGAGCCCTTCTTTGAGCACGGGCACGGCCGCAGCTTTGGCTTTGCGAAGTACCTTAGTCGCCTCCACCTGCACGCCCATTTCGTCCCCTAGCATTGCCACTAAGCCCGGAAGCGCCTGTGCGGGCACGGGGTTCATATCACCCAAGGCTAGGATTGCGCCACGGCGTACTTCCGGGTCCGAATCCTTCATAGTGCCGATAATGGCTGGAACAACAGCGTCGTTCGCATAGCCAATATGGCCCAACGCGCGAAGAGCCGCAAACCGAACATCAGAACTCTTGTCACGCAAAACTTCGATAAGATCAGAAGTACAGTCTTTCGATTCCGGTACCATCGCACCCAGCGCGAATGCAGCCACAGCTCTCGTATTGGCTGAATTGTCCTTGAGCAGTTTTGCCAGCTTTGGAATGGCTGGTTTGGATGCAGCCCCGATCTTCCAAAGCGCCTCAGCCGCCCGGCCCCGTAGTTCCGAGTCTGTGTCATCCAATAAGCCGCTAAGCGGTTCGACTGCATCTTTTGCATTGGGACCAATCCGGTTCAATGCTCGACAAGCGCCAGACCGCACTTTTACATTCTCAGAATGCAACGCTTCAATCAGCGCATGGACAGCCACAAAACCTGCTTTTCCGAGATTCTCCACAGCGCCGAGAACTACCTGGCTATTGGGATCAGCAAGGGCCTTTACTAAGGCTGGAATGGCATCCGGTCCAACAGGGGAACCTTGCCATAGCTTGTGCATCGCGGTATCACGCGTCTCGTCATCAGGGCTCGAAAGCTGCTTAACCAGTGCCGCTTCATCAAGAGCCTCAGCAGCCATGCACAAATAATCCGTACCAAGAACCACCACCGATAAGACCAAGGTATAAATTAAAATTCGCATACACTCTCCAAGACTGGTTTCAAACCAAGGGCAACGCACTCGCTTTGAAGAACTACTGCGCCCGGTAATACACTTGCAGCGTTAAAATACTAAGCGCCGTGGAGTAAACAACGCCGCCTTGCTTGGAGTAGCTGTCATTGGTTCGCCACGCGCCATCGTTCGCCTGCATCTGCGGGACCGCCGCTTTGATGGCTTCGTTCCAGGGAACGACCCCGAGCGATTTGACACAGGCAAGGCCTCGCGGACTCTGAGCAACTTTCTGATCCTGCCCCGTTTGTTTGAAATACTGGG
>CAISUK010000565.1 GCA_903888645.1 uncultured Pseudomonadota bacterium
CAGCACGCCTTCGCAGCCCAGGATGTCGCCCAGGTCCCAGTGCTTGAAGGCGGCCAGCACCTCGGCGCCCACGTTGTCCTGGGTGACGTAGAGCTGGATCCGGCCCGAGCCGTCTTGCAGCGTGGCGAAGCAGGCCTTGCCCATCACGCGCTTCAACATCATGCGCCCGGCGACCCGCACTTCAACCGGGGTCTCGGCCAGTTCGTCGTGCGATTTGGCGCCGTACAGTTCGTCAAGCTTGCTGGCAGTATTTTCGCGAGAGAAATCGTTCGGATAGGCGCGGCCGCTCTGCCGCCATTCGCCAAGCTTGGCGCGGCGTTCGGCGATCAGTTGGTTTTCGTCCGGCGCCGCGGATGCATTGGCCGTGCTGGCTTGATTCGGTGCTTGGTTGCTCATGGCTGACTCATCGAAAGAACTTGTCGTAAAGCCGGCGATTGTCGCCGATCTGGGCGCTTTTGAACAAGACAAATGCGGATTCGCTGCTGAGCGCAGCGGTATAATCGGGCCCTTTTGCCGTGATCCCGGCCTTTTGTCGTGATCCTATTGCCATCGTGACCGCCCTCGATACAGAAATCCAGCGCCGCAGAACCTTCGCCATCATCTCCCACCCCGATGCCGGCAAGACCACGCTCACCGAAAAATTGCTGTGGTTCGGCGGCGCCATCCAGATCGCCGGCGAGGTGCGGGCACGCAAGGCCAGTCGCCACGCCACTTCGGACTGGATGGAACTGGAAAAACAGCGCGGCATTTCCGTCACCTCGTCGGTCATGCAATTCCCTTATCGCGATTGCATGATCAATCTGCTCGACACGCCGGGCCACGCCGACTTTTCCGAGGACACTTATCGCACGCTGACAGCGGTAGATTCGGCTGTCATGGTCATCGACTCGGTCAAGGGCGTCGAAGAGCGGACCATCAAGCTGCTCGAGGTTTGCCGCCTGCGCGATACGCCGATCGTCACTTTCATCAACAAGCTCGACCGCGAAGGCCGGCCGCCGATCGAACTGCTCGACGAAATCGAAGATGTGCTGAAGATCCAGTGCGCGCCGATGACCTGGCCGATCGGCATGGGCAAGCGCTTTCGCGGTGTTTATCACCTTTATGACGACACGATTACCTTCTTCGATCCGCAGGCCGACCGCGGCACCGCAGAAATCATCGAGGGTCTCGACAATCCGCGACTCGACGAGCTGATCGGCGACCAGGCGGAAGAACTCCGTATCGACATTGAGCTAGTGCGCGGCGCTTCGCATACCTTCGATTCGGCAGCCTATCTGGCCGGCCGCCAGTGCCCGGTTTTCTTCGGTTCGGCCAGCAACAATTTCGGCGTGCAATCGCTGCTCGATGCGGTGGTGGAACTGTCGCCGCCGCCATTGGCACGGCCGTCGCGCAGCCGTGTGGTCGATCCGCACGAAGACAAGTTCTCCGGTTTCGTCTTCAAAATCCAGGCCAACATGGACCCGCGCCATCGCGACCGGATCGCCTTCCTCCGCGTCTGTTCGGGGCGCTTCGAGCGCGGCATGAAAATCCGCCAGATCGACGGCGGCAAGCTCATTGCGGTGAACAACGCCATCACCTTCATGGCCCGCGATCGCAATACCACCGACGAAGCTTATGCTGGGGACATTATCGGCATTCCCAACCACGGGACCATTCGGCTCGGCGAGACTTTTACCGAAGGCGAGGAACTGCGCTTTACCGGGATTCCCTCGTTCGCGCCGGACATGTTCCAGCGCGCCATCCTGCGCAATCCGCTCAAGCTCAAACAACTGCAGAAAGGCTTGCAGCAACTGGCGGAGGAGGGCGCCACGCAACTATTCCGGCCGCTCGGCAGCAACGACCTGATTCTTGGCGCGGTGGGCGCGCTGCAGTTCGATGTCGTCGCCCATCGACTGGAAAACGAGTACGGTGTCGATGCGATTTTCGAATCCTACCCGGTCGCTACCGCCCGCTGGCTCAAGGGCACCGCCGAACAATTGCGTGCCATCGGCGACAAGCATCCGATGAACGTGGCGCTCGACGGATCAGACGACTACGTCTATCTGGCACCGAGTCGGGTCAACCTCAACCTCACGCAAGAACGCTTTCCTGAACTGCGCTTCATGGAGACGCGCGAAGTCCATTGACAAGCGTTTTGACTCGATGGCTGAACCGAGCGCCCGTGGCAGGCGCGCGCGTTAACCGTCAGGTCACTTCCTGGGTCGCCAACAGATAGGGAACGTATTCCATATCGCTGCCGCAAATGTGATTGACCAGCCAGCTGCGCAGGAATTCGAGCATCTCGACAGAGTTGTCGCGCCGGACATTTTCCATGATGAGTCGGAATAATTTGGCGCTGAATTTCCGGTGTTCGGCGATGTGGTCGGTGAGCTTCGGAAAGTGGTGAATCCTCATCAGCTCTTCTTCGGCGGAAAAATGGGTCCGCACATAGCGGTTCAGCAGGTCCATAGTGTGCACGGACAAAAGGATATTGCCGGAGGTCGCCGCCTTCTCGAAGGCTTTCACGCAATCGAACAGCCCGCGATGTTGCTCATCGATCAGCGGAACGCCGGTTCGTAATTTCTCAGACCAGTCCATGACGAAATGCCACCGAAAAAAGTAAGTCGTTTTCTCTTGAAAAAGAGACCGCGAAAATAACGCACCCGATACCACCGAGTGTCGTAACACCACTTTCGGCATTTTCGCATCCGCACCTCAAAAAAGGTTGACGGTGGTCAATGCTGCCTGCAATTGGGACGACAAAAACATGCTCCCGGCTTGTTTTTCGGGGAGCGTTGAATGAAGAAGCCGCTCTAGCTCACGCCGCCCGGCGTCTGTCGTCGCTGCGCGTGCGGGTCCGCGAGCCGCTCCGTTGGCCTTGGGCAAATCCATCGTTAAAGCCGCGATCCCATTCCACGCCGGCCAGGTAAGCGCTCGCAGAATACGGGCTGGTCGGTTGCTTCGCGGATGGATTGCGTTGCGAGGAAAAATAATAGTTGACGCCGGCTATCCTGCCCTTGGCATAAGCCTCAACTACGCTGATATCCATCTTGCCTGCTCCTTTTCATGCGCGATTTGTCCAGAACAACCGCTGCGAAAGCCCATCGGCAACGGTCAAGCTGGATGCTAAACGAAGAGAAATGGTGCCGTGCAATAAGTCGCATCGAACTGTCGCCAATCGCCGACATTTTTGAATCTTCTGCTCCCTCGGCAGCACTGCGCCCGTGCAGACAAGCCTGACGCCAATCGTGTGGCGCGACTAGCCGCTCTCCATGGCGAGCGAGCTATAATTTACGCCTGATTTTCCATCCCCCGCAGTCCGAAAACCATGCCCCAAATTCTCAAGCTGCGTGGCGTCGCGGCCCTTTCTGAAACTCGTCTGGGCCGCCTTGCCGGGCGCTGTCGCACCGCGTTGCCGGGCTTGCGCGGCATCGTTGCAGAATATTGGTTTTACATCGAGTCGATGGAACCGCTTGGCGACTTGGAGCGTGAGCGCCTGGTCGATCTCCTCGGCGCCTCGGCAAACACGACGCCGACTGCCGTCGGCACATTGCTTCTCGTGACGCCGCGACTCGGCACCATTTCGCCCTGGTCCTCCAAGGCGACCGAAATCGCCCGGAATTGTGGTTTCCATCTAGTGCGGCGTATCGAGCGCGGTATCGCTTTCCATATCGAATTGGAGCGTGGCCAGGTGCTCGATGCGGCTGCGCGCGATGCCCTGTTGCCACTCTTGCACGATCGCATGACGGAATCGGTGTTGGCTTCGCATGACGAGGCCGAACAGTTGTTCCGTCATGTCGCGCCGCAACCACTATTGGTTGTCGATTTGCTTGGTCTTGGCCGCAGCGCGCTGGTCCAGGCCAATGGCGAAATGGGCCTGGCCTTGTCCGACGACGAGATCGATTACCTGGTCGACAACTTCATCCGTCTGGAACGCAATCCGACCGACGTCGAATTGATGATGTTCGCCCAGGCCAATTCCGAGCACTGCCGCCACAAGATTTTCAACGCCGATTTCACCGTCGATGGCGAGAAGCAGCGGTTGTCGCTATTCGGCATGATTCGCGAAACGCACAAGGCGCATCCGCAGGGCACGGTGGTCGCCTATTCGGATAACGCCTCGGTTATCGAAGGCGCCAGCGTTGGACGCTTCTTTCCCGCGGCCGATGGGGCTTACCAATACCGTGAAGAACAAACGCATATTCTCGCCAAGGTCGAAACCCACAATCACCCGACGGCGATCTCGCCCTTTCCTGGCGCCGCCACTGGTTCCGGCGGCGAGATTCGTGACGAGGGCGCCACTGGCCGTGGCTCCAAACCCAAGGCCGGCTTGTGCGGCTTTTCTGTATCCAATCTGAATATTCCGGACTTTGCCCAGCCCTGGGAAAATCACTACGGCAAGCCGGATCGGATCGCCTCGGCGCTCGATATCATGATCGAGGGACCGCTGGGCGCTGCCGCCTTCAACAACGAATTCGGGCGACCCAACCTGGCCGGCTATTTCCGCACGTTTGAGCAGGAATTCGCTGGCGAGATGCGCGGCTATCACAAGCCCATCATGATCGCCGGCGGTGTCGGCAATATCGCCGATCGCGACGCTTTCAAGGTCGACTTCGTACCCGGTACGCTGCTGATCCAACTCGGCGGACCCGGTATGCTAATTGGGTTGGGCGGCGGCGCTGCCTCGTCAATGAGCACCGGCACCAATGCCGCCGATCTCGATTTTGCCTCGGTGCAGCGGGGCAATCCGGAAATGCAGCGGCGCGCCCAGGAAGTCATCGACCGCTGCTGGCAGATGGGCAGCGGCAGCGCGGCGGGCGGAACCAACAATGGCAATCCGATTCTCGCCATTCACGATGTCGGTGCCGGCGGCATCTCCAATGCCATGCCTGAACTGGCCCATGGCGCCGGTTGCGGCGCACGTTTCGAACTGCGCGCCATCCCATCGGAAGAGCCGGGCATGTCGCCGCGGGAAATCTGGAGCAATGAAGCCCAGGAGCGCTATGTGCTGGCCATCGCACCGGCACGTCTCGATGAATTCCGCGCCATCTGCGAGCGCGAACGCTGCCCGTTTGCCGTGCTCGGCGAGGCCACCGGCGATGGACAGCTGGTGGTATACGACGAGCATTTCGGCAACGATGCCGTCAGCATGCCGATGGATGTGCTGCTCGGCAAGCCGCCGAGAATGAGCCGCGTCACGACGCGCGTTGCCCGCTCGATGCCGCCATTGGGACTCACCGCAATCGATCTTCGCGAAGCCGCCTGTCGTGTGCTGCGCATGCCGGCAGTGGCGTCGAAGAGTTTCCTGATTACCATCGGCGACCGCAGCGTCGGTGGCCTCACCGCGCGCGACCAGATGGTCGGTCCCTGGCAGGTGCCGGTGGCCGACGTTGCCGTGACAGCGATGGGTTTGGCGACGACGCTCGGTGAAGCATTCGCCATGGGCGAGAAGACGCCGCTGGCGCTGCTCGATGCCCCCGCTTCGGGGCGCATGGCGGTCGGCGAGGCGATCACCAATCTGGCGGCGGCGCCTATTGGCGGTTTGGATCGCGTCAAACTTTCCGCCAACTGGATGGCGGCAGCCGGCCATGGTCACGAGGATGCGGCGCTGTTCGACACCGTCCGCGCCGTGGCCCTCGACTTCTGCCCGCAACTCGAAGTGAGTATTCCTGTCGGCAAGGATTCGTTGTCGATGCGCACCCGCTGGCAGGAAGATGGCAAGCCCAAGGAAGTCGTGGCGCCGCTGTCGCTGATCGTCACTGCCTTTGCAGCGTGCGCCGACATCCGCCGCGTGTTGACGCCGGAATTGCGTCGCGACGAGGAAGTCGGTGAAACCGAACTGCTGCTGCTCGATCTGGGCCTGACCAAGAATCGGCTCGGCGGTTCGGTACTGGCGCAGGCTTATGGTGTATCGGCCGATGTGCCGCCGGATGCCGAAGCACCGTTGCTGAAAGCCTTCTTTACGGCTGTGCAGACGCTCAATGACCAAGGGCTGATCCTCGCCTATCACGATCGCTCCGATGGCGGCCTGTTTGCCACGATATGCGAAATGGCTTTCGCGGCTCGGGTGGGCATCTCGCTCAATCTCGATACGCTCTGCTACGACCCCTTGATGAATGATGTCGATGGCATCGAGCGGTTCCCGGATATCATCGATGGTCGCTTGCAGGAGCGCATTTTCGGGGCCTTGTTCGCCGAGGAACTCGGTGCCGTGCTGCAGATTCGTCGCGCCGAGCGCGGCCAAATCATGGCAACGCTGCGTGGCGCCGGGTTGGGCGCGGCGACACACCTGATCGGCACGCTCAACGATGCCGACGAGATCCGTGTCTGGCGCAATGCCAAGCGCGTTTTTGCGGAAAAGCGTGTAGATCTGCAACGGGCCTGGGGCGAGACCAGTTATCGCATCGCCCGCCTCCGCGACGATGCGGATTGCGCTCAGGAAGAGTTCGATGCGCTGCTCGACCTCGCCGATCCCGGTCTCAATGTCCAGCTGACCTTCGAACTGCCGGCACCGGCTATGCTGGAAGGTGCCCGGCCGAAGATTGCCATCCTCCGCGAGCAGGGCGTCAACAGCCAGGTCGAAATGGCTGCGGCTTTTCAGCGGGCCGGTTTCGCGCCATTCGATGTGCATATGAGCGATCTGCAGAGCGGGCGCGTGCATCTTGCCGATTTTTCCGGCTTGGCTGCGTGCGGCGGATTCTCCTATGGCGACGTGCTCGGGGCGGGTTCGGGTTGGGCCAAATCGATTCTCTTCAATGACCGCTTGCGCGACGAGTTCGCGGCGTTTTTTGCCCGAAGCGACAGTTTCGCTCTGGGTGTTTGCAACGGCTGCCAGATGATGAGCCAGCTTGCCGGCATCATCCCGGGCGCGGCCGATTGGCCGCGCTTCGTGCGCAATCGTTGCGAGCAGTTCGAGGCGCGCTTGTCGCTGGTCGAGATTCCGCCATCGCCATCCTTGTTCTTCGCCGGCATGGCCGGTTCGCGTCTGCCCATCGTTGTTTCGCATGACGAAGGCCGGGCGCAGTTTGCCGACGACACGGTGCCCGAGCGAGCTAATGTGGCGCTGCGCTACGTCGATAATCGCGGCGCGATTGCCACACGCTATCCGGCCAATCCGAATGGTTCGCCGGACGGACTTGCCGGCGTGACTACCGCAGATGGCCGCTTCACCATCCTGATGCCGCACCCCGAGCGGGTTTTCCGAACCACGCAGATGTCATGGCATCCGCGCGAGTGGGGCGAACATTCGCCTTGGCTGAGCTTGTTCCACAATGCGCGGAAATGGCTGGGCTGACACCGGCAGGATTTGCACTGGTTCTTGACTGACCATGGTATCCGTCGTTCACGCCATTCCTTCCGCCGGTATCGATGACAAATCGGTTGCGGCGATGGGCGCCGGTCTTACCGACGATGGCCGCGACCGGCTGGCGGCGGCGCTCGAACTGGCGATCGAACGCTACGGCGAAGGCACTCTGGGTACCGGGGAGTCGATCCTCCGTCATGCGGTGGGCATGGCACTGATCGTGGCTTCGCTAAATCTCGATACAGAAACGCGTCTCGCCGCGCTGCTCTTTGCCATCGGCGATGGCTGGGATCAGGCCGACGAGAAAATCACTGCCCAGTTTGGCGCTGCGGTGGCGGCGCTGGTGCGCGGCCTGCAACGTCTCAATGGCTTGCGCCTATTGACGCGCGATCGCAGCGGCACGGCGCAGGAGATCAAGGCGCAGACGGAAGTGCTGCGCAAGATGCTGCTGGCAATGGTCGAAGATGTTCGTGTGGTCTTGCTGCGCCTGGCCAGCCGCACACAGACATTGCGCCACTACACGGACAAGCCGAATTTGCCACGCGAAGAGACGGCCCGCGAGAGCCTGGAAATCTACGCGCCATTGGCCAACCGGCTCGGCGTTTGGCAGCTGAAGTGGGAACTGGAAGACCTTTCGTTCCGCTTTCTCGAACCGGAGACTTACAAGCGCATCGCCAAAATGCTCGACGAGCGGCGCCTTGAGCGCGAGGATTTCATTACCGGCGCCATTGACCGTCTGCAGCGGGAAATGACCAAGCTGGGCATCGCGGCCGAAGTCTATGGACGACCGAAGCATATTTACAGCATCTGGAACAAGATGCGCGGCAAGAACATCGACTTCGCCGAGGTCTATGACGTTCGTGCGCTGCGCGTGATCGTCGACGAGATCAAGGATTGCTATACGGCGCTGGGCATGGTGCATCAGCTCTGGCAACCGGTGCCAAAGGAGTTCGACGACTATATTTCCAATCCCAAGGGCAACGATTACCGTTCGCTGCACACGGCAGTGGTCGCCGACGACGGGCGTTCGCTGGAAGTGCAGATTCGCACGCGGGAGATGCATCACCATGCCGAACTGGGCGTGGCGGCGCACTGGCGCTACAAGGAGGCCGGCAGCCAGCGCGCTGACTCGGCCTATGACGACAAGATCGCCTGGCTGCGGCAATTGTTGTCATGGCGCGACGAAATTACCGATTCCACCGAATGGGTCGAGCAGTTCAAGCGGGCCTCGCTTGACGACACCATCTATGTCGTCACGCCGCAGGGTAAAGTCTTCGATTTGGACAAGGGATCGACGCCGCTCGATTTTGCCTATCGTCTGCATACCGATCTCGGTCATCGCTGTCGCGGCGCTAAAGTCGATGGTCACCTGGTGCCATTGAGCACGCCGTTGGCCAACGGCCAGCGCGTTGAAATCATCGCCGCCAAGTCGGGCGGGCCCTCACGCGACTGGTTGAATACGACACAAGCCTATCTTGCCACCAGCCGCGCCAGGCATAAGGTCAAGCAATGGTTTGCGGCACAGGAAGAGGCCGAATTGCTGACTCAGGGGCGCACCGCGGTCGGCCGCGAGTTGCAGCGCGAGGGACAGACACAAGCCAACATCGAGGAACTCGCGCAGAAACTCGGCTTCAAGAATGCCGATGCCCTTTACATGGCGTCGGCCCGTGGTGAAGTCGGCCAGCGGCAAATGCAAGTCGCATTGCGCGGCGAGGTTCCTGCCAACGAAGAGCCGGAGATTCAGACACGGCGCAGCAAAGTTGCCGGGAATGACAGTCAGGTACTGGTGGTCGGCGTCGGCAAGCTGCTGACCCAGTTGGGCACCTGCTGCAAGCCGGTGCCGCCCGATGCGATCGCCGGATTCGTGACGCGGGGCAAGGGCGTGTCGATTCATCGCGTCAAATGCGTCAACTTCGCCAATATGGTGGCGCGCAATCCGGAGCGGATGATCGAGGCGACCTGGGGCGAACGCCAGGACAGCATTTTCTCTGTTGACCTGGCTATTGAGGCGACCGATCGGCAGGGATTGCTGCGCGACATCTCCGAAGTGCTGTCGCGGGAAAAGGTCAATGTCACGGCCGTCAATACCTTGTCCAAGGCCGGCCAGGCGAGGATGGCATTTACCGTCGAGCTTCCCGGGCTCGCCCAGCTGCAGCGCACCCTGAAACTGATTCGCGAAATTTCCGGCGTCGTCGACGCCCGGCGCAGTTGATCAGGCGGCCGACGCCAGGCGTACTTGTCCCATCGTTGCATCGACCCAGACGACGCGGTTGCGGCCGCGGTGCTTGGCTTCGTAGAGTGCCTGATCGGCGAGTTTCAACAGCGCGGCCTGGTCGCCGGTGAACTGCCTGGGCAATGCCGTGGCGACCCCCAGGCTGGCGGTAACGTGATTGGCGGCGCTGGACTTGCTGTGCTCGATAGCGAGCGCGGCGATGGCGTTCTTGATGCCGGCGGCGACCAGACGGGCGCCTTCCGAAGGGGTCGTCGGCAGTACCACGGCGAATTCCTCGCCACCGTAACGGGCGGCCAAATCGCCCGGTCGACGGGCACCCTGGCCGAGCGCTCCGGCAACCCGGCGCAAGCAATCGTCGCCGTGTTGATGGCCATAGGTGTCGTTGAATGCCTTGAAGTGGTCTACATCGATCATGATGACAGATATGGCATTGTCTTCACGATGGGCGCGGCGCCATTCCCGATCGAGTTGCTCGTCGAGATGACGACGATTGGCCAGGCCAGTCAGTCCATCGGCGGCGGCCAACGCATGCAACTTGAGGTTCGCGACTTCCAACTGACGGGTCACCTCCAGCAGCTGCTCGCGCATGTGCCTGATACGCTGCATGGCCGTGATCTTGGCGGCAAGGACCACTGCGCTGACTGGCTTGACCAGATAATCGTCGCCGCCGGCAGCGATGCCCGCCGCCAGCGATTCGTCGCTCGCCATGCCAGTCAGGAAGATGATCGGGGTCCAGTCGGAACGATCCGTCCGGCTTTCTTCAGCGCGAATGGCACGGGCGATGTCGAAGCCGCTCATGTCCGGCAATTCGATGTCCAGAAGAATGACATCGGGATTGCCCTGGCGATAGCCGGCAAAGGCCTCTTCGCCGGTCTTGGCCTGGATGCAATCAATCCCCAGATCGGCAATCGATTTCGCCAAATAAAGCCGAATGGGCGTCGAATCTTCAACGATCAGGATGCGCATTGTCCCTCCCCGCGTTATTACTTTAGTCGTATTCTAACGCGGCCTCAGTCAGTCGTCAGCGGCTGAATGCTTCGCTACTACAGGCCTGATCAAGCAGGCAGTTCGCGGTATGTCAGGCTCGCCCCGGGGAAGGGTCCGGAATGAGCCTGACCCACGATCTCGGCTTATTTCTTCTTTTTGACCGCCTTCTTGCCGGCCACGGCTGCCTTGAATCCGGCGCCCGCCGTAAACTTCGGCACTGTTCGTGCGGCGATCTTGAGGGCGGCGCCGGTCTGCGGGTTCTTTCCGGTGCGGGCAGCACGCTTGATTGGCTTGAAGCTGCCGAAACCCACCAGAGTGACGCTGTCACCCTTGGCGACGGACTTCGTCACAGCAGCAACGACGGCGTCGAGTACTTTCCCTGCGGCGACCTTGCTGAGGTCGGCTTCCTTCGCAATGATTTCGACTAGTTCTGATTTGTTCATGCGACTTCCCCTTTCGTTGTGGTGAGTAGAAAAGTTATGCTGCCTTCGCACCGCCGCGATTTTCTTTGTGCGGGGTAACCGCTTGATGGCGGCCTCGGCACGCGACGCCTGCGATCGCGATCCGACCAGACAGGATGCTACC